>JBGVRF010000127.1:0-10653 GCA_045128175.1 Candidatus Scatosoma sp. | reverse complement strand
TGGCGTCTGAGCACGGAAAACGTAAACACGGAATTTCAATTACGGCGGTTAAAGACAATTTGCGGAAAGACAGGCAGAGTTGCCTGTCTTCCTTTCTAAGGTCGAACAAATCGATAAAAAACAAAAAAATGTTTAAACGCTTGCATTTGGTCGCGGAGTGTGTTATACTTATTTTAACAACAATAAAAGGAGACGAAAAAATGAAGTCTGTATGGGCTAAAAATTTATTGACGGAAAAGAACACTACGCTTGCGTTTTCGCTTGATTTAAACAGTAAAGAAGCGTTTAAAATGAAAATTGCGGGCGCGTCCTGTTATCGGATATATCTCGACGGGCAGTTTGTGGGATTTGGCCCCCAACGCGCGGCAAAGGGTTACGCGCGTGTGGAAGAGCTTTCTCTTTGCGGAAAGAGGTTGGTCGTGGAGGTGGAAAATATCTACGTCGAATCCTTCTGGATCATCAAGCAGACGCCTTTTTTCGCTTGCGAAGTAGAGACGGAAAGAGGAAAAACGTACGAGGCGAGCGATTTTATCTGTCGGTTGTTGACGGACAGATTGCAAAAAGTGCAAAGATACAGCTATCAGCGTGGTTTTATCGAAACATATAAGATGAAAGCGGACAGGTGGGCGCTGTACGCAGGCGACGCGTACGATGCGGCGGTCGTGGAAACGGAGCAGGTCGCGAGCCCGAAGCTGTTGGGGTGTTTTGTCGATCGTGCGAAATATTGCGTACATATGCCGGTCGCGGAGATCGAAAGGGGTTGGGTGAGCGTGGATGAATCGTTGCCCGTCTGGCGGGACCGCGCGCATTGGTTGGTCGGTACGGAGCTGGAGGGCTTTTTCACCGAAGAATGGGAGGACGCGGCGACGGATGAAACTTCGCGGTTCGTATACCATACGGAAAATAAGCCCGCAAATGCGGTTTATGCGTATAAGACGGTGGATCTTTCGCGCGCGATCACGGGTTTTACAAAGTTGAAGGTCAAAGCGGAAAAGGCGGGCGTTGTTTACGTTCTCTACGACGAGTTGCTTTGGCACGAGCGTGGAAAGCGGGAAAAGGACGTTTCTTTCAATCGTAACATGACCTCCAACGTGTTCAAATGGCAGTTTGAGAGCGCGGGCGAATTTTCGGTGGAAACGTTCGAGCCGTACACCTGGCGTTATGCGTGTATCGTATACAGCGAGGGTGTGAGCGTGGAAGAGATCGCCGTTCGCGATTATGAAAATCCCAACGTGGACAGAATGAAATTTACTTGCACGGACAAACGAGTGGAAAAAATCATGGAAGCGGCGCGGGATACGCTGGCACAGAATGCGGCGGATCTTTTGACAGACTGTCCTTCGCGCGAGCGGGCGGGGTGGCTGTCGGACAGTTGGTTCTCTTCCGTTGCCGAGCGGTTATTCACGGGCGACAATCAAGCGGAACGCGCGTTTTTGGATAATTATGCGAAAGCGAAGATGGAAGGCTTGCCCGAAGGCATGATCCCGATGTGTTATCCGTCCGATTATCTGGGGAAAACGTATATTCCCAACTGGTCGTTGTGGTATATCATGGAGATCGTGAAATATGCGGAGGTCTACGGTAGAGACAAGGTTGTGGAAAACGCGAAGGATACGGTTTTCGGCGTTTTGAGCTTCTTTGAAAAATACGAAAACGAGTTTGGATTGTTAGAGAATCTGGAGAGTTGGGTATTTGTGGAATGGAGCGCGGCGAACGACGCGGACCACATCTGTGGCGTCAACGTGGCTTCCAATATCCATTATGCGGCGTGTTTGGAAAACGCGGGGAAATTGTACGGCGAAGCTGCGTTTGTGAAAAAGGCGCAGGCGATCCGTGAAAGGATAAAGGAGCTTGCGTTTGACGGCAGGTTCTTTGTGGATAATCTTATCCGCGACGATAAAGGCAAATTGAAACAGAGCGGGCTGTTGACCGAGGTGTGTCAATATTATGCGTTCTGGTTCAACGGGATTTCGAAAGAGGAATATCCCGCGCTGTATAGCGAGTTGATGGAAAGGCTGGGTACGAAGCGGATGGAAGGGTATTTGCCTGAGGTGGGCACGCCCAACGTTATGTACGGGCTGTATATGCGTATCGATCTTTTGATGCGGGAAGGAAAGCGCGCGCAGGTGCTGGAAGAATGTCTGCGTTTGTTTACGCCGATGGCGGAACGCACGGGCACACTTTGGGAACATAACAACATTTGCGCAAGCTGCGATCACGGCTTTGCGGCGTATGCGTCGAAATGGCTCGTTTACGCGCTTACAGGATACGATTGTATCGCGGGCGGTTCCGTTGCGGAAGAGGGGATCGGTATCGATTGCGAAATGTCGTTGCCCTTGGCTGCAAACGGAGGATATTTGGAAATCAGCGTAAAAAACAACCGCGTAACGGCAAAGACCGTTCGCGGTTAAGAGGACCGGAAGAAAATAAAACTGCATTTTGCTTTTTAAGGCCAAGGGACGTGGTTCCTTGTGGGGCGCAGGGGCAAAGCCCCGCGTTATTGTACCCTTTAGCAAGGCTTTAGCTTGCGCTTTTACGCCTTTGGCGTTGATGCGTTGCTTTGCAACGCAATGGGATAACGCAAAACTTCGTTTTGCTTTCTTGGGGCTAAAAATCTATGGAGCGCTGCTCCATACCACGCCAAAGGCTTCGCCTCTGGACTTTGACAAGGGACCGCGTCCCTTGACCCGTGGTTTGGGGCACCGAACAGCGGCTCTCAAAATCTCGTAAGAAACTGCGTTTCCTAACTTCTTTCCGAAGGTAACGGTACGTTGCTGTTACGTTGCCGAAATTCGCGGGGGCTGATGTCGAAACGACGCTTGAAGATTTTGGAAAAATAGTTATAATCGGGAATACCGCATTGCTTGGCGATTTTATGCACAGGCAATGCGGTTTCTTTTAAAAGGTCGCAGGCATGGTTGAGTCTACGTATCTTTATATACTCCGCAGGGGTGGCTTGAAAATACTCTTTGAATATGGAATAGATCTCGTTGTGCGATAATCGGAAGGCTGAACAAAGGATCTGTACGGACAGGTCTTCCGAAAGATGTTTATGGATATATTCGTCTAAAAGTACGTCGATCTTGTTCTCCGTGGCGTTGATAAGTCCTTTCAGATATTCGTAGCCCGTGCACGCGTCCATGATCCGCATTGCGGAATTGATCTTTTTCAGATCCATCGCAGGCAACATTTCAAATCGCTCGGAAAGCTGTTTCCGAAGCGTTTCGGGTAGATTAGTTTCGATACGGGAAAAATCCGTATGCTCGTGTGTTTTGATCTGTCCCAGCGCAATATATCCGATGATCCGCTCGTTGTAAAGAATGGGAGAAACACATTCCAACAGTCCCGCGTGACAGGTGTATACGTATTGCTCCCGCGTCTTTTTACACACGGAAAAGGCGTGACGGTCGCAACTTTTGCAACGTGCGTCCATCTCCTTGTCCGAACGCAACAGCGCACAAAATGCCGATAGCTTTTCGGGATAAAAACACAGCTCGTTTTCCGCATTGTCGTAAATACACAGCTTGATATTCGTCAAGTTGTAGAAATCTTGCAAGAGGTCTTGCATCTTTTGAAGATCGTAGGTTTGCATATTCGTACTTTCCGATACAAAATTACCATATTTATAGATAAATTATACTATACTGAAAACAAAAAATCAAGTAAAATAGCAGTAGGAGGTCGAAGTGAAATGAATTATTTGAGTTTAGACATCGGCACGACCTGTTGCAAGTGTCAGTTGTTTTCTCAAAGCGGAGAGATCTTGGAATATCTTTCCGAAGAATACGCTTTTAAGCGTGTTGCGGGAAAGAATTACGTAGACGCAGACCTGGTATGGGTAAACGTTAAAAAAATGATTGCCGACGTTGCAAAAAAACATGAAATTTCTTCCCTTTGTATTTCGTCGTTGGGGGAATCGTTCGTGCTTTTGGATAAGAACGACAATATTTTATTCTATCCGATGCTGTATACCGATCCGCGCGGTGAGGATGAGGCAAGGCAGATTTTGGAAAAGTTCGGCGAAGAACGCGTGTTTACGCTGACCGGCGTGTTGCCGCACAGTATGTATTCCCTTTCCAAGCTGCTTTGGATCAAAAACAATCATCCCGAAGTGTTCGCACGTGCGGACAAGGTGCTTTTGGTGTGCGATTATATCGGTTATTTGCTGACGGGCGAACGGGTGATCGATTACGCTTTGGCTTCCCGTACGGGCGCGTTCGATGTGGAAAAATTGGCTTTCTCGGATGAGGTTTTGGGCGCGTTCGACATACCCATGTCTTTGTTCTCCGCTCCAAAACGCACGGGTGCGGTGGTAGGTAAACTTAAGCCGTCGTTAGTGGAAGAATTGGGGATTTATGGCGAGCCGATTCTTGTGCTCGGTTCGCACGATCAGGTGTGTACGGCACTCGGCGCGGGCGTATTGAAAGAAGGTGACGCGGTCGATGGTATGGGTACGGTAGAGTGCATCACGACGCTGTTTAAGAAAAAGCCGACGAACGCGGAGATGGGGCGGCAGGGGTATCCCTGCGTACCGTATGCAGTCGAGGAGTTATATTGTACCTATATCCTCAATTATTCTTGCGGTTCGACGGTTACTTGGTGGCGGAAAAACATCATGCACGGTTACAGCGGCGAGGAGGAAAATTTTTTCGCTTATATTGAAAAAGGGATGTCCGACGATCCGACGGGAATATTGACCCTCCCCTATTTCGGCGGCGCGTCTACTCCTTATCAGGATCTGAACGCAAAGGGCGCGATCGTTAATTTGACGACGGAAACGAGTGATTCCGCCATTTACAAATCGGTGATGGAAGGTACGGCGATGGAGATGCGCCTGAATGCGGAGGTGATAGGCAGGTATGCGATCACCGTCAAAAACGTCGTAGCGACGGGTGGGGGCGCGAACTCGGAAAAATGGATGCAGATCAAGGCGGATATACAAAATATTCCCGTCAAGATCCTGCGCTCTTCCGAGGGCGGGCTTTGCGGTTGCGCGATGTTGCAGGCGGTGGCGTTGCAGGGCGCGGCAAGCCTTGAAGAAGCGAGAGAACGCTTTGTAAGATATTCGAAAGAATTTGTTCCCGATGCGGCGAAGCATGCGGCGTATCAGGAGCAGTATGAAAAATACAAAAAATTATATCACATTTTAAAGGAGACGTACTGATTATGAAATTTGCATTGTTTTTCGGTAACCGCGGGTTTATGCCCGGGGAATTGATTACGGGCGCGAGAGCGGATATGATAAAGGCCGTTACGGACGCCGGATACGAGTATCTCGTGATGGATGAAAACGCCACGAGATACGGCGCGGTGGAAACGCGCGACGAGGGGCGTCTTTATCACGATTGGCTGAAAACCCACGAAGGGGAATATGACGGCGTGATTCTTTGCATGCCTATCTTTATCGACGAGAACGGTGCGGTGGCAGCTTTGCAGGACGCGGGTGTGCCTATCTTGATGCAGGCGTATCCCGATGAGATCGGAAAAATGGATTTCAAGCACCGCCGAGACGCTTATTGCGGTAAATTTTCCGTTACGGACGTGTTCTATCAGTATAAGCTGCCTTTCACGGTCATGAAACCGCACGTGGTGCATCCTTTGAGCGATGCGTTCAAGCAGAATCTGGAAGATTTTGCCGCGATCTGTCGCGTTGTGAAGGGTATGAAGAGATTTAATCTCGGCTGTATCGGCGCGAGAACGACGGCGTTCAAAACCGTACGTTTCGACGAAGTTACTTTGCAGAGATACGGCATTAACGTGGAAAGCTTCGACCTGTCCGAGCTGGTGTTCAAGGTGCAGGCAAAACAGGATAACGAGCCCGCTGTTCAGGCAAAGATCGAGCGGCTTGAAAATTATACCGACTTTACGAAGGTACCCGAAAAAAACAAACTGACGCTTGCGAAGATTTCCGTGGTTATCGACGAATATATCGAGGAATATCATCTCGACGCGATCACATTACGTTGTTGGAACGAGATGGAGACCATTCTCCGCGTTTGTCCTTGCGTGCTGATCTCCGAACTTAACGATCGCGGAATCGTTTGCTCCTGCGAGATCGACTTGACGAGTGCGATCACTATGCGTGCAATGGCGCTTGCAAGCGGTAAGCCGACGGCGTGTCTTGACTGGAACAACAACTACGGTGAAGACGAAAATAAAGTGATCCTTTTCCATTGTGGACCCGTTGCGCAGAGCCTGATGGCGGGCAAGGGTACAGTCACCGAGCATAAGATGTTTGCGAAGGGCGATCCCGGCAGTGGTTGGGGTACGAATGAGGGGCGTATTGCGGCGTTTGACATGACCTTTTCCAACGGTTTTACCGAAGACGGAAAACTGAAGGTATACGTCAGTGAGGCGAAATTTACGGACGATCCCATCGAAGGCGCGTTTTTCGGTTGCGGCGGCGTTGCGGAGATCCCCGATCTTCAGAACAAACTGATCAAGTTGGCAAAAGGCGGGTTCAAACATCATACGACGGTTGGCGTCGGGCATATGAAATATATCCTCGAAGAGGCGTTCGGCACCTATCTTGGATATGACATCATCGATATCGAGGGTTGAGAATTATGTTGGTCGGATTGAAAGAAGTAATTGCAGAAGGAAAAAAGAGAAATATCGCGATCGGGAGTTTCAATACACCCAATCTCGAATGTCTGTTGGCGGTTTTGGGCGCCGCGGAAGAATTGGACGTGCCCGTAATCATCGCGCACGCGCAGTGTCATGAGGAAGTTGCGCCGCTCGATAAGATCGGTCCCGTGATGGTGGAGCTTGCAAAACGGAGCAACGTAAAGGTATGCGTGCATCTCGACCACGGCGAAGATTTCGAATATTGCAAGCGCGCGATCGAGCTCGGTTTTACGTCGGTCATGATCGACTATTCAACGAAGCCGTATGAGGAAAATGCGGCGGGAACTTGCGAGGTGGTGAATTATGCGCATGCACACGGCGTGGATGTGGAAGCGGAGCTTGGCGCTTTGCCGCAGAGAGAGGGGGGTGGCGAAAGCGTCGCGTCGGATCCTTCCGATCTGTATACGAAACCCGAACTTGTGTCTGATTTCCTTTCTAAAACGGGTATTGACGCGTTGGCGATTGCATTCGGTACGGCGCACGGTATCTATAAGACAAAACCAGTATTGAATATGGATATCATCACCGAAGTGCGGAAATATACGGATATTCCGCTTGTTATGCACGGCGGCAGCGGTATTTCGCACGAAGAATATCGCGAGGTTATCCGTCGCGGCGTCGGCAAGATCAATTACTATTCCTATATGTCGTATGCAGGCTATGCGGCGGCAAAAAGTACGGTAGAGACGAAAGACGCGGATTTCTTTCATAATCTTGCGCTGAACGCGCAGAATGCGATGAAAGAGAACGCTTTGGAGACTCTTAAGGTCTTTTCGGGGAAATAATATGGACGGCAGAATTTCCAATTTTCAACAAGTAGCAAGTTTGCGCCGTTACACTTTGACGGACGGCAGAGGAAAGGGGCTGGAGGTGATCGATTGCGACAATGGAAGGCTTCGTTTTCTGCTGAATGTGAGCAAGGCGTTGGACGTTATGCAGCTCTATCACGAAGGACAGAATACGTCTTTTCTGTCCAAGAATGCATTTACGGCGAGAGAGATCGGATTTTTGAACCGTTTTGAAGGCGGTATGCTGTACACCTGCGGGCTGGACAGCGTGGGCGGCAGAGAGGGATTCGAGTTGCACGGCACGTTACACAACACGCCCGCAGAGGTCGTTCGCGCGGAATGTGACGAAAACGGCATTGTCGTCGAAGCGATCGTGCGCGATACGGCGTTGTTTGGCAAAAACCTCGTTTTGAAACGTAAGATAAGCTCTGTGGTCGGTGCGTCGACCGTGACGTTGGAGGATACGCTTATCAACGAAGGTTTTGCGAGGGAAAACTATTGTCTTTTGTATCATATCAACGTCGGGTATCCAATGCTCGACGATGGTGCGAAGATTATTGCGGACGTACGGAAATGTGCGTCCAGAACTCCGTGGGCGGAACAAAACGAGGGGGCCAGGTATGAGATGAGTGCTCCGAAACCCTGTCAAGAGGAGACTTGTTATTTCCTGACGCTCGATAAGCCGGTGATCTCGCTTGTCAATGAAAAGATCGGTAAAAAGTTTACCGTTTCATATTCCGGGGATACGTTGCCGCATTTCGTCGAATGGAAGAGCATGGCATGCGGCGATTATGCGTTGGGGTTAGAGCCTTGCACGACCGAGCTGGACGATCGGTTCGCCTACAAGACGTTGGAAGTAGGCGAGCGAGTGTGCTTTAAAGTCTGTCTGAGTGTTGAAAAAATATAAATACAAAAAATAATACAATATGGAAGCCCGGCGTTTTAAAACGTCGGACTTCCTCTGTTTTAAGCATACTATTTCTTTGAAAAAATTTAAAAATGCTTGACAAGCAGAGGAAAATGAATTATAATTGTATAGTATCAAATAAAACGTTTTACTAAAATATTTTAGTTAATAAAAAATTATAAAATAACAGAGGAGAACGTTATGAAAATATTTATCGTAGGAAGCTTGAACATGGATCTTGTTATCCGCGCGCCTTTTATGCCCGAAAACGGTGTAACGATCAACGGCGAAGGGTTTATGACCAATCCGGGCGGGAAGGGCGCCAATCAGGCGACGGCAGTCGGAAAGTTGGGTGGAAACGCATATATGGTCGGTTGCGTCGGCGACGCGTTTGGTGATGAACTGAAAGCGACTTTGGAGGGGTATAAAGTCAATACCGAATATGTAGAAAAGAAAAGCGGGATCTCCAGCGGGATCGCAGTGATCGTCGTTGTGGACGGAGACAACCGCATCATTCTCGACGCAGGGGCAAACGGTGTAGTGAGCGAAGCGCTCGTGGATGCGGCTTTGGCGGAGGCAGAAGAGGGGGATTATCTGATCTGTCAGCTGGAGATCGCGCAGTCGATCGTTTCGTATGCGTTTAAGAAAGCGAAAGAGAAAGGGCTGACGACCGTTCTCAATCCTGCGCCTGCATCGGAGATCGAGGATTCGATCGTGGCGCATTGCGATTGGTTTATTCCCAATCAGTCGGAAGCGAAACTGTATACGGGCATCTATCCCACGGATGAAGAGAGCGCGAAGAAATGCGCAGCGGTTCTGAAAGAAAAAGGGATCAAAAACGTGCTGATAACAATGGGCGTTTCCGGATCGGCTTGCGTTACGGGTGGGGAATATATTCACGCGGAAAGCTTCAAGGTGAAAGCGATCGATACGACGGCGGCAGGCGATACGTACGTGGGCGCATTTATCACTCGTTTATCGGAGGGAGCTACCGTAAAAGAGGCAATGACGTTTGCAAGCAAGGCGTCGTCGATCACGGTAACGAGAAAGGGCGCGCAACAGTCGATCCCCACGCGTGGCGAGGTGATCCTGTAAAGAAGGAGCCAAAAGGCAAAGAGGACGTAACGATGGCAAAACGTGTGACGATCAAAGAAGTGGCGAATGAGGCAGGCGTATCCGTAACGACGGTATCCTTTGTCCTGAACGGCAAGGCGGAAAGCGTACCGGACGCGACGAAAGAACGGATCCGTCGCGTTGTGGAACGATTGCGTTATACCCCCAATCGCGCGGCACGGTCGTTGGTCATGGGTAGAACGAATATGATAGGTATCATCGTGCCTTCCGTCACCAATTTCTTTTTCGCCGAGCTCGTGCGGTTATTGCAGAAAAAGTTTGCCGAACAGGGCTATGATATTATCCTGAGCAACAACGAGGAAAGCGCGGATAACGATTTGAAATACGTCGATCTGCTTTCAGGCAGGAATATCGACGGGCTGATCTTTACGCCCGGCGCAGAGTCTCTTTTACCGGATAAAGCGAACGTCTTGAAGGAAAGACTGGATAGGATAACCGTTCCCTTCCTTTTTTTGGACAGATATATCAAAGGCTATCCGCATATTGCGATCGATAACCGCGCGGGCGGGTATCGGCTTGCCGAATATCTCCTCGGTCGTGGGCATACGAAGATCGGCGTGGTGACGGGCCCGATGGTCTTAAACAGCAGTTATAACCGTCTCAAAGGATTTCGGGAAAAACTCAACGAAGCGGGCGTTGCTCTTTCATCGGAATATATCTACGAAGGACAGTACGATATTGAAACGGGTGAACGCGCAACGGAACGTTTTTTGCAGACCAACGCGACGGCAATCTTTGCGTTCAGCGATATGCAGGCTTACGGCATTTATAAAAAGCTGAAACAACTGGGGAAACGGGTACCGGAGGACATCTCTGTCGTTGGTTTTGACGACAACGTGTATTCGTCTCTGCTCGACAAGCCGTTGACCACCATGCGGCAACCATTGGAAGCACTTGCTTCGGATACCGTCAAAGCAATGCTGGATATGATAGACGGAAAAGAATTCGAAATGACGTGCAAATTGCCTGCGAAGCTGATCGAACGCGAAAGCGTGGCGCAACTATAAAGCATAAAAAATTCGTCGTCGCGACAAATCGGGCGGTTTGTGCGACGGCGTTTTTTTGTGTAAGATCGCCTTCAAAAGGCTTTTTAAAAAATTTTTAAGAAATTTTAAAAAATTCTCGCGAAAACTATTGACATTCACGTGAATGTGTGGTATACTAAATACAAGAACAGCAAAGGAGGACGTGGAAATG
>JBGVRF010000126.1:0-4372 GCA_045128175.1 Candidatus Scatosoma sp. | reverse complement strand
GGATTTTTCCGTTTGCATCGGGAAAACTTCCCTGCAAAACGGGGAAATCTTTGTTTTCGATCGTAAAGCCCAAGCAGGCAAGTTCACAATCCGTTCCGTGGACGTCGTTATGCGAAATGTTTGGCGGAACGATCACACAGGTGTTTTCTTGATATTCATATTTTTTGTTTGCGATGCGACAATATCCATGTCCCGAAAAATAATAAACCAATTCGTAACATCTGTGCGAATGAAAGGGAACGTTATAATCGTAGTTGTCGTATCGCCCGAAATAGAATGTAGTGTTCACATTTAGCATTAAAATATACCTCGATAATGGTTTTTATCGTCTTACTTTCCTGTATTATATATGATAACACATTTAAAAAAAAATTCAAGCAAAAAATGATCTTTAGCCAAAAAATGATATAATTTAGCCTTATTATTGTATCATAGAAAAAACCGTAGTGCTATACTTATGGCAAATAAAAGCATCGGGAGGGATAACACAATGAAGGAAAAAAACGTTCGAGTTTTGAAAAAAGTTGCGGTCGCGGCGTTGGTTACCGCCGTAGGAACAGCTTGCTTCGTGCCTTTTTTCGGCGGCACGGCGTCCTCGGGCAAGATCCGACTCGTTGTGGATCTGCATGGCTATACGCCTTCGGTCAGCAGGATTCCTACTGCGGACGATCCGGACGTATTCAATTCCACTTATTACATAGCAGAAGCCTTTATGAAAGAAAATCCCGATGTGGAGATCGTCTGGGCGAGAACAAAGCCCGTCGGCGGTATGGATGCGGAAGTGGCGCAATGGTTTACGACGCAGATCGCGGGCGGAACGGTACCCGCCATCGCATTCAGTTGGGGGACGCGCTATCAGGATCGCGACTGGTATGTTCCTTTAGAGGAATATCTGGACGATCCTTGGGAATACGAAGGGGACTACGAAACATGGAAGGACGTGTTCAGAGACTATCTTTGGGATTCCAATTCCATAGTGAATGCAAGAGGGGAGATCGTCGCTGTGCCCGTTACGGTATATCCAGGCGCGTCCACGGGGTACTTCTACAATAAAATGGCGTTCCAAAAATCGGGCATCGATACGGTGCCTACGACCTGGAAACAGTTCATCAACGCGACGCAGAAGCTGGAACAAAACGGCTACGTCGGCGTAGCGCCTTGGCTGTATTTCGATACGACTACCACGTTCGACGCGTGGGTATATCAATCGGTGATATCTCCTTCGTATGCGGGCGCGTTGATGGATCGAATCGATTACGACGGCAACGGTATTATGAGTACTGCGGAGCAAGCGAGGGCTACGTTGGAAGGCGTGTTTTCAACGGAGCACGCGTACACGCGGGATATGTATGCCACTCTTAAATATTATTATACGAATATGCTGAAAAAGGGCTGGGCGTCCGTCGATTACAATGCGCAGTGGCTCAACGGCGAGGTAGGTATTCGAGAGGAGGGCCTTTGGGCAATCCCTTCGGAGAACTCCAACGTGGTACGCGCGTTCGATTACGGTGTATTCGTCGCGCCTTTAGTGTCTACGGATTCTTCTCCTTACGTTAAGGAAGTGGAATATTCCGACGGTCCTTATCAGCCCGGGCCCGATCTGTCGCTGAATATTATGAAGGCGGCGGTGGAGAACGATCCCGAGATGCTGGACGTCGCGGTGCGTTTCTTGAAGTTTCTGACCAAACCCGAAAATGTTTCCCTGATCTGTATCGAGAATGCGGGGGTCTTAGGCGCAGTAAAGAATACGGAACATTCCAATCTTATAGACGAATTTATTTCTCAAAAATTTCCCATTATGCCCAACGCCTCGTGGCCGGCGGGCTTTGTTGACGAATACGGCGACAGACTGAACAGAAAGTTTGAAGAATGGGTAAACGGCGATCTTACGGACGCGCAATTCTATGCAGAGGTGGATACCATACAGCAAAAGGGCGCACAGGCGTTCGTGGAAAATATGGGAATAGATACTTCGACGTGGAATAAAGGAGGTGCGCAATGAAGATGAGGATCGGTTGGATCGTGGCAGGCGTTTTGGCGCTTGCGCTCGGCGGCGCATATCTCTATGATGTGGCCCAGGCGAAAGCTTACGAATACGAGCTGGTAAAGGTTTCCTCCGACAGCATCGTTGCGGACGGGGAATCCACCGTGCGTATTTCCGTGAAATTGAGCAAGAACGATAAGCCCGTGGAGGGGCATACTATCTATATTTATGCCTCCAACGGTACTTTGCCCGTTTCGCGTTGCGTGACGGATGTGGACGGAATGATTACTTTCCGTTATTATCCGTACGTATATCTCAACGACGAATTGACGCCGCTCGAGGACGTGACCGTTTATTTGCAGGACGAATCGAATTCGACGTTCTTTATGGTAAATGCGGAGGCGGAGTTCACTTTCCCCGTGGAAAAGCCGGAAACGGATCACGTACAGAGAGACTGGCAGGATATAGGATCGGAGGTAGAAGAGGATGACTGAAAAGAAAACGCTTTGGAGGCAGATCGTCAAAAATAAATGGGCATATTTCTTTATTCTGCCTCTTTTGGTGGGGGCGATCGGATTTGGTTATTATCCAGCGCTCAGCGGTATCTTTACCTCTTTTTTTAAATGGGACGGCACGGGGGTAAAGGATTTCATCGGATTTGCGAATTATGCGGAATTGTTTAAGGATGAAATTTTTCTCGATTCCATAGGTACGATGATCGTTTTATTGGTGCCGAGATTGCTGATCGGCGTTTTTATGCCCCTTATTATGGCAGAGTTGATCTTCAATACGAAGAGTATGCGTATGCAATCCTTTTACCGCGTTGCGGTGCTGATCCCTATGGTTGCACCCGGCGTAGTGGGTATGCTTATCTGGCAGAATATTTTCGAACCCACGACGGGCTTGTATGCAAAGCTTCTTACGTTGCTCGGCGTGTGTGAAGAGGGGGCGGTAATCGACTTTTTGAACGATCCGAACTGGGTAATCTCGACGGTCATCATTCTCGGCTTCCCTTGGGTAAACGGCACGAATATCCTCATTTATATTTCGGGCATGATGAGCATTTCGGGAGAAGTACTTGAGGCGTCCGAGCTGGACGGCTGCGGAACGTGGCGCAGGATATTTACTATCGATATTCCCTTGCTGTTGGGACAGATCCGTTATTTTGCGGTGTTCGGGTTTATCGGACTGATGCAGGATTACGGGATCCAGATGATCCTGACGAATGGCGGACCTGGGCATTCGACGTACGTTCCCGGTTGGTATATGTACAAATTAGCGTTTACGTCGGGAAGATACGGATACGCCTGCTCGATCGGCACGGTATTGTTCGTCGTTATTTTTGCGGTGACCCTGGTCGCGTTCAAGCTGATGCACTACGGGCCGTTTGCAAAGCAATCGGATATGTAAAGGAGGACGCTTATGACGGTAAAATATTTTCGGAAAGCTTACTGGCAGGCTAACTGGGCGAAAGCGATCGGACAACTGTTTATCCATCTGACGATGGCGATCCTGCTTTTTTGTATGATCTATCCTTTCCTGATGTCGGTGTGGTGTGCGTTCAAAACAACGGTTGAATACGATATCAGTAAATTTTATCCCACTTTACCTTTGAAGCTGTCCAACGTCGGTGCGGCGTTTGACAAGGTGGGCGGATATATGTTCAACACGGTCGCGGTGGCGGTATTCGGCGTAGCGGGCTCGTTGTTCATCGCGTCGCTTGCGTCGTTTGCCTTTGCAACGATGGTTTTTCCGGGAAAGAAGATATTTTTTATGATGGTGATCTGTCTTATGATGATCCCCGGATGCCTGACGCTCGTGCCCCAGTTTTTGCTGTATAAAAACCTCGGACTCAACAACAAGCTGATTGCAATCCTGCTTCCGCAACTCACGACCCAGCCGATAGGACAGGTATTCTTGCTTACGATGGTGTTCGGCGCGTTGCCGAGAGATCTGTTTAACGCGGCGGAGATCGACGGCGCAAACCATTTCCAGGTTTATTGCAATGTTGCGCTGCCCGTCAGCATCCCGATTTTGGTTACGCAGGCGATTATGCAGATCAACGGCTTATGGAACGATTACCTTTGGCCGATGACGGTCATTTCGACGAATTACGAGGCGCTTACCATTTCGGCCGGACTCGTCATAGAGCTTCGTACGCAGTATTCGCAGAATATGCCGATCACGTACGCGGGATATCTAATCGCTTCCCTGCCGCTCGTGTGCATATTCCTGTTCGGCAATAAATTCTATATTCAGGGGCTTATGTCCTCGTCTATTAAAATGTAAGGAAAAACTATGATGAAAGTATGGATTGATACTGATATCGGCGGAGATATCGACGATGCGTTGACCTTGCTCCTTGCGATGGCGTCGCCAAAGCTCGAG
>JBGVRF010000125.1:0-3512 GCA_045128175.1 Candidatus Scatosoma sp. | reverse complement strand
CGGGATATACGCAGGAGGCGACAAGCCCTCTTGCGCCGGTAGCCTCGACAAGACATACCCGGCACGAACCTTTCGAACATTCTCCGTGGTTAAAAGCACAGAGCGAAGGGATCTCGAAACCGCAAGCTTTTGCCGCTTCCAAAATCGTCAAGCCGGCTTCCACTTCGAAAGGAATGCCTTCAATTTTAATATTAACTTTAGCCATGGTTACTCCTCCGCTTATTTCTTCACAATCGCACCGAATTTACACGACGCGATACACATACCGCACTTGATACACTTTTCCTGATCGATGACGTAGGGGATCTTACCTACTACGCCGCTGATCGCGTCAACGGGACATTTGCGTGCGCAAAGGCTGCATTTTTTACATTTATCCGCTTCGATGTCGTAGATCATAAGCTTTTTACAAATATGCGCAGGGCATTTCTTATCTACAATATGTGCAACGTATTCTTTCCTGAAATGCTTCAACGTGGACAAAATAGGGTTGGGTGCTGTCTGTCCGAGTCCACAAAGCGAGTTGCTTTTGACGTTTTCGGCCAACTCTTCGAGCTCGCTAAGATCGTTCAAATTCGCCTTGCCTTCGGTAATACGAGTCAAAATCTCCAACATTCTCTTGGTGCCGATACGGCAGGGGGTACATTTGCCGCAGGATTCGTCGCAGATGAATTCCATATAGAATTTTGCAACGTCGACCATACAGTTATCTTCGTCCATGACAATCGCGCCTCCCGAACCCATCATCGAGCCTCTTGCAACGAGGTTGTCGAAATCGATCGCCGCGTCGAGGTCGGTTTCGGTTAAGCAGCCGCCCGAAGGCCCGCCCGTTTGGATCGCTTTGAATTTTTTACCGTCGGGGATGCCGCCGCCGATATCGTAGATCAACTCGCGAAGGGTCGTACCCATAGGGATCTCGACAAGGCCGACATTGTTGATTTTTCCGCCGAGCGCGAACACTTTAGTACCTTTGGAACGTTCTGTGCCGTACTTGGCGAAAGCGTCTTTTCCCTCCCTTAAAATGTAGGGAACGCAGGCGAGCGTCTCCACGTTATTGATGATGGAGGGTTTATCCCAAAGTCCCTTTACCGCGGGGAAAGGTGGACGGGGACGAGGCATACCTCTTTGTCCTTCGATGGAATTAAGCAATGCCGTTTCTTCGCCACAAACGAACGCACCTGCGCCAAGTCGCAAATGCACTCTGAACGAGAAGTTCGTGCCGAGGATATTATCGCCCAAAAGCCCAAGCTCTTCTGCCTGTCTGATCGCGAGCTTGAGTCTGTTTACGGCGATGGGATATTCCGCGCGGACGTAGAAATAACCGTTCTGCGCGCCGATCGCGTAACCTGCGATCATCATACCTTCGATGACGGCAAGGGGATTGCCTTCGAGGATGGATCTGTCCATGAACGCGCCGGGATCGCCCTCGTCGCCGTTACATACGACGTATTTTTCGCCTTCGGGTTGCGCGTAAGCAAACTGCCACTTTCTGCCTGTGGGGAAGCCGCCGCCGCCGCGCCCGCGGAGCCCAGAGTCGAGCACTTCTTTGATGACGTCCGCTCTGTCCATCTGCAACGCGCGCGCAAGACCTTTAAATGCGCCTGCGCCGAGACTTTCGTTGATATTTTCGGGGTTGATACTTCCGCAGCCGTGAAGGGCAATACGGACCTGTTTTTTATAGAAATTGATGTCGTCCTGTTTGGTCACCTTTTCAGCCGTGTTGGGATCCACGTACAAAAGCCGCTCTATGGTTTCGCCGCCGACGATGTCTTTTTCGACGATCTCGGCAACGTCTTCTACTTTAACGAGTCTGTAAAGGGTGTCTTCGGGATAGATCTTGGCGAAAGGTCCCTGCGAACAGAAGCCGAAACAGCCGACCTGGTTCACGGTCACTTTATCACTGAGACCTTTTTCCGCAATAAGTTTGTTGAATTCGGCTGTTATCTCGTCCGATCTCGAAGAAAGACATCCCGTTCCACCGCAAAGAACGATATGTCTTTTCCCGTCCTCTCCGGTAAATTTCGCATCGAGACACGAAGCGCAGTTTACACTCATCCGATTGAGCTCTTCAAAATTCTTTATCATCAGTTATTTGCCTCCAATGCTTTGTATTCTTCCACAACTTTCGGAACTGCGTCTATGGTAAGTTTGGGATAGACCTTGCCGTTGATGGTAACGGCGGGGGCGATGCCGCAAGCGCCGATGCAACGCAAAGCGTCCAAGGTGAACAAACCGTCCGAAGAGGTTTCGCCGGGGCGGATCCCGATGATTTCCGAAAACTTATCGATGATCTGCTGCGCGCCTTTTACATAGCAAGCAGTGCCTAAACAGCAACCGATCACGTACTTTCCCTTGGGGGTAAGCGAGAAGAACGAATAGAAAGTGACGACGCCGTAAATTTCGGCGACCGAGATCCCCGTTCTTGCGGAGATAAGTTCCTGAACTTCGAGGGGGATATACCCGTATTCTTTCTGTACGTCGCTCAGGATCATCATCAGCGGAGTTTTTTCGTTGAGGTATCTGTCGCAGATTTCATTTATCTTTTTTACAGCAGCCTCTTGTAAATGAGCCATAGTAGCCCTCCTTATTAAAGTAGAAATATAATTATTATATCATACTTACTTATTATACTATATTTAAAAGAAAGTGTCAATGAAAAAATGTTTTTTTCATTGCTAAAACAAAATATTTTTTTTAAAACGGGCGTGGACAGTTTTTTATCGGCGTAAAAAGACGTATCGGGGAAATATTGCGGCGAGGCGGTTTAAAGGGGTGTTTTCTTCGTTTATAAATAAAAGCAGAGAGAAGAAAAAGAGAAAGTCCGACGTCAATAAAGTTTGAAATGCGAGCAAAATAAAAACAGGCAGACCGAACGTCGTTCTATCCACCTGTTTTTGTAATTTTTTAGATCGAGTAATCTGTTGCTTGCATTAAAAGAGAATCGAGAGTTATACCGTCCAGATAATCGTTTATCGTGTCATTCAAGCCTTTCCATAAAGAGATTGTTCGACACTCCGTCTGTTTTTTGCAGGGTTCTACGCCCTCCTTCAGACAAGCGACGGGGGAAAGAGATCCTTCCGTCAACCGTAAGATACTTCCGATGGTATAATCCTTCGGCGCTTTCGTCAACTTATAACCGCCGCCTTTACCGCGAAGCCCA
Organism: Candidatus Scatosoma sp.; assembly: GCA_045128175.1. Classification (GTDB taxonomy): domain Bacteria; phylum Bacillota; class Clostridia; order Christensenellales; family Borkfalkiaceae; genus Scatosoma. Next base: position 352 of record JBGVRF010000125.1, on the reverse strand, counting down.
TGTAAAAGATTGCCACGCGTAAGGATAACAAGAATACTTTCCAGATATTTTTCGGAAATTTCCTGTCTTTTCGCGATCTCATCAAGCGGAATGTACCGCCCGTTTCCGTTTTCTGCAATATCGATCATCACTCTTAAAGCGTATCTTCCTCTGGTAGAAATCATGTCTTTTGCCTCCTTTTTAGCAAAGCTCTGTCACATCGCTTGGTTGATTTTTTACGGAAAACCGTTATAAATCACCAATAAAACCATTCTCTGTGACATTGCCTTAAAATTATATCATAAAATTTTTAAAAAATCAAGCAAAAATAGGGTAAAACCTATTGACAAAGTAGGTTTAATGTGATATAATT
>JBGVRF010000124.1:0-12056 GCA_045128175.1 Candidatus Scatosoma sp. | reverse complement strand
GGTACGCCGTATATTGTATTCTGTCACGAGTGGTTGCAGGTCGGGGACGGTCAAGTGTGCGCCATGCCGTTGAATAAAGAGCTTACCGCGCCGATTGGCGAGCCGATTTTGCTGTTCCGCGCGGGGGATCGCGCTGACGTGGAAGAGATTGGCGCGAAGGTGCGCGGCAAGGTGACGGATGGCCCCTTCCTTTACGAGGAAGAAGGAAAGCTGAAAATGATTTGGTCCAGTTTTTCAGAGGGAAAATACGCCGTTTTGATTGCAGAATCGGAAGGTGGTGTTGCGGGGCCTTGGAAACATAAGGAGAACCGTTTCGGGTTTGACGGCGGGCATGCGATGATCTTTACCGATCTGAACGGAAAACGCCTGATTTCTTTGCATAAGCCAAATACAACGTCCTTGGAACGGGCTGTTTTTTTGGAGATATAATCTATGAAAGTGCTTATTTTATCGGGGAGCCCGAGAAAGGGCGGAAACTCGGATATTTTATGTGATGAGTTCGCAAAAGGCGCGATTGAAGCGGGCAACAGCGTGGAAAAGATCCGCGTCGCCGAGAAGAAGATCGAGCCTTGTACCGGTTGTTATTTTTGTAAAAACAACGGGGGCAGGTGTGCGTTCAACGACGATATGGGTGAAATTTTGCAGAAGATCATCGATTGTGATACGCTCGTTTTGTCCAGCCCCGTATACTTCTATTCGATCTGCGCGCAGCTGAAAGCCGTCATCGATCGTACGGTGGCGCGGTGGACGGAGATCGCGAACAAAGATCTGTATTACATCGCCACAGCCGCGGAAGAAGATGAAGATACGCTGGACGGTACGTTGGCTTGCTTTCACGGCTTTGCCAAATGTATCGACGGGTATGAAGAAAAAGGCACACTTTACGGGAAAGGTGTTTACGAAAAAGGGGAGGTCTTGAATCGTCCCGAGCTGACGACGATCGCTTACGAAATGGGGCTCTCCGTTCGCTGACGATCTTTTTACGGAAAATAGCTTTGAATGTATACATGGTAATGCCATTTTGATAAAATAGCCCCCGAAAAAAACGTTTATTTTCGGGGAACTTTACCGCGTATTGATCATGAGACAGTGACATATTTCAACTATTGTGACATAGCCTTAAAAACGATAATCGCCTTGAAGCATTGCTGCTCCAAGGCGATTACCTATATGATAAGGGGGAAAATGATGAGCTTTTTTGTTTTCGGTTTCCTCAACCGATTTACGAGTATATTTTAACACATATTTTTGAAAAAGTAAAGAAAAATTTTAAAAATTTTTTTTGAGGTCGAATTTTTTTTATATCAAGCAAAAAATGTTATAAAATCACAAAATAACACCATAAAATAGATTTTTTGGAGAATTTTAACATTTTTACGTTAAGAGATATATTTTTTGAAAAAGTTAGGAAAAAATTTATGAACAAGAAGAACACGATACGCGATCTTCTGACGAGTGTTCTGTCATTTGTATTGTGCGGCTTAATGCTTGTATGCACGACGTTCACTTAATTCACGGACAGCGTATTTAGCGTCAATAACATCATCACGGTGGGGGACTTCGACGTAGAATTGGGTATGTTGCGTTCGATGGTGAAATAAGCGCATTGGGGTGCGCATTATTGAGACGGAGATATATAGTTTTGAGCAATTTTCTCCGAGGAAAATTGGTGGAAAAGCTTGCTATTACTTGACAAAACGGTTGAGATAATTATATAATGTAAGGTAGAAGGCTTGCGGTGGACAAGGCCTTTAAAAAAGAATTTCGATAAACAAACCATAAGAGGATAACGATATGAAAACGTATACCGGACAATCTCTGCGCGAGATGTATCTCAATTTCTTTAAAGACCGTGGGCATAAGGTGATCCCTTCCGCGTCTTTGATCCCCGAAAACGATCCCACCGTCCTGTTTACGACGGCGGGTATGCACCCCCTCGTGCCTTACCTTTTGGGGGAAAAGCACCCTGCGGGCAAACGCCTTACCGACGTGCAGAAATGCGTGCGTACGGGCGATATCGACGATGTAGGCGACGAAAGACACTGTACTTTTTTCGAAATGCTCGGCAACTGGTCGCTCGGCGACTATTTCAAGGAAGAAATGATTCCTTGGAGCTACGAATTTTTGACGGGGGAAGACTATCTCGGTATCCCTTCGGACAAGCTGGCGGTTACCGTATTCGGCGGCGACGAAACGTTGCCTCGTGATGACGAAGCGGCGACGCTGTGGGAAAAGGCGGGCATCAAAAAGGAAAATATCTATTTTATGCCCCGCGAAAACAACTGGTGGGGACCTGCGGGCTTGACAGGGCCTTGCGGTACGGATACCGAAATGTTCGTCATTCGTAAATCCAAATGTTCGCCCGAGTGCAATCCCGATTGCAACTGCGGCGCTTTCCTCGAGATTTGGAACGACGTATTCATGCGCTTTAACAAGCAGGCAGACGGCAGCTTTACCGAGCTGTCGCAGAAGAACGTGGACACTGGCATGGGCTTGGAGCGCGCGCTTTGCGTCCTCAACGGTAAATCCAGCGTTTACGAAACGGATATTTTTGAAAACGCGATCAAGGCGATTTCGGAACTGACGGGCAAGACCTATGGCGAAAACGAAGAGGTTACCAAATCTTTCCGCGTATTGCTTGATCACACGCGTACGGCGACGTTTATGCTCGGCGACGAAAAGGGCATCGTGCCTTCTAACACCGATCAGGGGTATATTCTGCGCCGTATCATTCGCCGCGCTGTTCGTTACGGAAGAAAAATAGAGCTCCCCGAAGGCAGTCTTGCGAAGATATCCGAATCGTTCATCGAATATTATAAGGACGTATATCCCGAGCTGAATATCAATCGCGCGAAGATTGCGGAAGAGCTGAACAAGGAAGAGGCGAAGTTCACCAAAACCTTGCAGCAGGGTTTGAAAGAGTTTGAAAAATGTGTCAACGGAATCGAGAGGAAGAACGCGTTCATGGCGCAGAAGGATCCTGCGTACGTTCCTGAAAAGGCGATCGGCGGCAAGCAGGCGTTCCATCTGTACGATACGTACGGTTTCCCCGTGGAGATCACGAACGAAATGGCAAAAGAGCGCGGATTTACCGTGGATATGGAAGGTTATAAAGCGGCATTCGAAGAGCATCAGAACAAGAGCAAGGCGGGCAGTGAACAGAAATTCGCTTGCGGGCTTGCCGATCATAAGGAAGCGACGACGGCGTTGCACACGGCGACCCATCTGTTGCACGCGGCATTGAAAAAGGTCTGTTCGCCCGACGTCAATCAAAAGGGCTCGAACATTACCGAAGAGAGATTGCGTTTCGATTTCAATCTGCCGCAGCCTATGACGCAGGAGCAGATCAAGGCGGTGGAAGATCTTGTCAACGAAGTGATCGCGCAGGATATTCCCGTCGTCATGAAAGAGATCACACTGGAGGAAGCGAAGGCGGAAGGGTTCACGGGGCTGTTCGAAAGCAAGTACGGCGAAGTCGTAAAAACGTACACCATCGGCGATTTCTCGAAAGAGATCTGCGGCGGGCCGCACGTGGAATCAACGGGCAAGCTGGGTAAATTCAAGATCCAGAAAGAACAGAGCTGCGGCTCGGGGATCCGTCGTATCAAGGCGATTTTGGAATAAAAATTTCGAAAAATGCGGGCGGTCTTGCGAGATCGCCCGTTTTCAAAGGAAACGATTATGAATGAGAATTTGGCAAACGAAAGGATCAAACAACTGACCGCGCCCATTTTAGAGAAGGGGTTTTCGTTTGAATATTTTTACGAAAAAGGCGGTGATAGCAGTTGCGTGTATATCTGCCGCTATCGGAAGGGGAAAGACTTTTTCGATTGGCGCGAGGTGTCGGGCGGGAACGAGATCAACTTTGTTACGTTCGTAAACGGTGTATATGGCTTTCCGAATATGAAGTTGAAATTCCCCAAACAGCACCGCGTGTTTGCCTTGAAACATTTGTTTAAGAAGGTGACGATGGATGAAAAACGGGTGTTTTTGGCAGAATTGCTCAATGCCGAGATCAAAAGCGGAAAGCCCGACTTCTTCGGGATAAAACTTTGAAAAATGAAAAAGACCTCCGACGTTTATCGGAGGTCTTTTTGCACTATGGGCATACCAGGTATGCGTTGACGTTTATTTTTTTAATTCCAAGGTGCGTTGATACGCGGCGGTTACCGCGTCCATGGCGATCCCGCGGAAGCCCGCGATTTCTAAGGCGTGCATACCTGCAATGGTCGTGCCGCCGGGGGAACAGACCGCGTCCTTCAAATCGGCGGGATGTCCGAATTTCAACAGCATTTCCGCTGCGCCCAACAGGGTCTGCGCCGCATACAGGGCGGCTTTGTCACGGGGGAGGCCACATTCCACGCCGCCGTCGGCAAGCGCTTCGGCGAAAGCGTACACGAACGCGGGTCCACAACCGGACACCGCGCTGCCTGCGTCGATCTTATCTTCGGGCAACTTATCGAATATGCCTGCCTTTGCGAAGCAGGACAAAAACTCGGTTTCCGTTTCCTTGTCCACGTCCGCGCAGGTATAGAGGACCATGCCCGCGCCAAGCGCTACGGGGGTGTTGGGCATGATACGGATGACAGGCGGCTTCGCGCCGATAAACGAACGGATCGCGGCGATGGATAAGCCTGCCGCCATAGTCACAATTACAACGTCGTTGCGCGCCTGCAACGTTTCGGCAATGCTCGCAAGCATTTCTTGCATCATCTGCGGTTTGACGCCCAGCACGACGAAACGGCTGTGTTCGGCAATCTCTTTGATATTTGTTACGGTCACACCGTAGTTCTTTTCCAGAACGTCCGTTTTTTGTCGGTCGTTGTCGCATACGGCGATCTTGTTGCAAACGACCTCTTCGCAAGCTGTGCGAACAAGCGCGCCGCCCATGTTTCCACAACCGATAAATCCTAACGTGTATTTCATAACAGTTCTCCTTTTTCCAACGTTCCGCTGGACCATGTTGAGAAGTCAAGGAACTCAGTTCCTTGCGGGTGTGGGGCAGAGCCCACGAAAATATGCCCCAAAGAGAGCAAAACGTAGTTTTGCGTTATTTCATTGCGTTGCAATGCAACGCATCAAGGCCGAAGGTGTAAAGGCGCAAGCGTAGCTTGCTTAAAAAGGTACAATTTCGTAGAGCTCTGCTCCACCCCTCGGCAAAGGCTTCCGCACCTGCACCTTGACAAGGAGCTGAGTTCCTTGACTTCCTAACTAGATCCAATGGTACGTTGGTCCAGCGGTCGCTGATGCAACGGAACGAAAAAGAAAAAGTGGTTCAAAGCAGTAAGCGCGATCAGAACCATGCAATTTTTCATCTCTCAAGAAAGATAGAAAGACAAGATGCAACGGAACGTTGCTTAACGGATCTGCCCCGTGCCTTTGACGATATATTTATACGAACAGAGCTCTTCCAAGCCCATTGGGCCGCGCGCGTGCAGCTTTTGCGTGGAAATGCCGATCTCGCAGCCTTTACCGAATTCACCACCGTCGGTGAATCGCGTCGAAGCGTTGATATACACCGCCGCGCTGTCTACGCACAAAGCGAATCGTTCGCAAACCGCCGCGTTTTCACTCACGATACAATCGCTGTGCTTTGTCGAGTGTTCGCCGATATGCGTGATCGCTTCGCTTGTATCTTTTACGATCTTTATAGCGAGGATATAATCCAAAAATTCCGTATCGAAATCCGTTGCGCTCGCAGTTACGACGTTGTCCATGCCGCCGAGAAGTGCATACGCGCGTTCGTCGCAACGCAGCTCTACGGTCTGTAAGCCCTGCGACTTCCGCGCCTCGCACAACCGTTTGTGCAAGAGGGGAAGAAACTTTTTCGCTATGTTTTCGTGAACAAGACAAACCTCTTCCGCGTTGCAGACGGAAGGACGGGAAGTCTTTGCGTTCTCGATGATGGCAAGAGCCTTTTCGAGGTCGGCGGCTTCGTCCACGTACACGTGACAGATCCCCGTCCCCGTTTCGATGCAAGGCACCTTTGCGTTTTCCACGCAAGCGCGGATCAACCCCGCGCCGCCACGCGGAATCAACGCGTCGATATAGCCTACAGCGGTCATCAGCTCCGTTGCGCTTTGACGGGAAACGTCCTCGATGACGTTAATAAAATCGGAATCCAAATCAACACTTTTCAGCGCGTTCCGCATTGCTTGAACGATCGCGAAAGAGGAGTTGAACGCATCCCTGCCCCCACGCAATACGCAAACGTTACCGCTTTTAAAGCATAGTGCGCCAGCGTCGGAGGTGACGTTGGGTCGGCTTTCGTAGATAATCCCGATAACGCCGATCGGCACCCGTTTTTTGATGACGTGTAAGCCGTTGGAGAGACGGGTCTCGTCTAAGATTGTCCCGATCGGATCGGGTAACGCGACAACGTCGCGGATGCCCTGCGCCATACTTGCAATTCGTTTTTCATCGAGGCGGAGCCGATCGATCATCACTTCGCTTAAAACACCTTTTGCGTTTTCTACGTCCAAAGCGTTGGCTTGCAATATCTCCGCTTGGTTTTGTTCCAGCGCGTCTGCCATTGCCAGCAGCGCGTTGTTTTTTTGTTCGGTGGAAAGCGTGGTCAGCTTCCACGCCGCTGCTTTTGCGGCTTTCAAAATTTCTTGCGTTGTTTTCATAACGTTACCAAATTAAAAATTTATTCGGCAAAGAATCGCGTGTAACCGCCTTCAATGCCACCGACGACGTCGTACAGAAGGGAGGGGGATTGCCCGTTTGCGATTACGGTGTCGCAGCTTGCTTTGCTGCAGATCTCCACGGCGTGAAGCTTGGTCCTCATGCCCCCCGTACCCAGCGCCGAACCCTCGCCTCCCGCAAGCGAAAACAACTGTTCGGGCATACCGTGTACGCGTTCGATCAGCTTCGCATTCGCATCTTTGTGCGGATCGGCGGAGTATAATCCGTTTACGTCGGAAAGAATGATCAAAAGGTCCGCTTTCGCGCTGACGGCAACGTATGCCGATAAGGTGTCGTTGTCGCCGACCTTGATCTCCTCCGTTGCGATCGTGTCGTTTTCGTTAATAATGGGCAGAACGCCCAGCTCCAACAGCCGCGACAGCGTATTGTTGAAATTTTCATGCCGATCCGCCGCAGAGAAATCCGAACCTGTAAGAAGTATCTGTGCAACGGTATGGTTATATTCGGTAAATAGCCGATCGTACGTGTACATCAGTTCGCATTGTCCGATGGCTGCCGCCGCTTGCTTGGTCGGGATGTCCTTCGGTTTTTCTTTCAATCCCAGCTTTCCTACGCCCATTCCGATCGCGCCCGAAGAGACCAGAATGATCTCATGACCTTCGTTTTTCAGATCGCTCACTACGCGACACAGCTCGGTTACTCGCCGTATGTTCAGAAGCCCTGTTTCGTGCGCCAGCGTGGACGTGCCGATTTTTATCACAATACGCATAAACTTATTCCTTTTTTTGATTTTTTAACAGTCAAAAAATAATTTTATCGATTATATCATAAATGGGTACGGCTTGTCAAGTAAAACAGGGGCTGTATCTGCGACGTAAACGGGTAAATTGCCAATCATTCCCTATAAAAAAGATAGAGAAAAAATGGGGAAAAGAGTGTTAAAAATATAGAAAGGCAGCAGGCAGGTATGCGTTGAACGGTTGGGAAAGATCGTCGATTGCGAAAATGCCTGCGTCTTTTTTGAAAGATTCTGTCACATAACTTGGTTGATTTTTTACGGAAAACCGTGATAAATCAATAATCAACCATTCTCTGTGATATGGCCTTTTCAAAAAAATAACAAAAAAGGAGGCGGCTACGGCTACGTGGCCGAAAAAGACATTGAAAAAGAAGAATTTATCCGTAACGGAAACGGAAAACACAATGCAAAAATCGCCGTCGGTATATATCGCCATTCTTTTCGTTTGGATTGCATGCGTGGCGTTGCTTGTGGGCGTGTGTGCAAAGATCGCATACGATCTTTTAAGTGAAGGGGAGCTAACAGCAGGAAAGATTGTTACCGCGGCGCTGATATTCGTCAACGTGGCTTTGCTTGCGTATATGTGGCTGGGGAGCGTGAAGGATTTTATGTTCTCGTTTATCTTCCTCATCCGCGGCAGAAAGATCATGCGCCGTTATGATCCGATCATTAACGTCAACGCAACCCTGCCCCCCTCAAATGGACAAACAAACCCGAGGTTTTTGTTGTTGTATTGCACCTGTAACGATTTTAACGAAGACGCCTTGTCCGAATGTATGCGTCAAACGTACGACAATTTTGAAACGGTGATCCTTGACGACAGCAGTGATCTTGCGTATAAGACAAGGATCGAGGCTTTTGCCGAAAAGCGCGGCGTGACGGTCGTTCGTCGACAGGACCGCAAGGGGTTCAAGGCAGGAAACCTCAATAACTATCTCAAAGGTAAGACGGATTATGATTATTTCGTCATTCTCGACAGTGACGAGCGGATCCCTTCCGATTATATCACGGAAACGCTGAAATATTATGCGTTGAGCGAGGATGTAGGCGTAGTGCAGGCAGCGCACAAGGCGACGCGCGGCGGCAATCTGTTCCAGAATCTGATGGGAATGTCCGTTAAAAGCAACGGCGCGGTTTGTCAGGTAATGAAAAATTTCTACGGCAGCAACGCGCTTATCGGGCACGGCATGACCATCAGCCGCGCTTGTTACGAAGCGACAAAGGGCTTCCCGTTGGTTGTGGCAGAGGATATTTCGTTTGCCATAGACGTAAAAAACAGCGGCTACCGGGTGTTGTACGCGCCGAATATCGTGTGTAAAGAAGAATTCCCCGTCAATTATCTGTGCCTGAAAAAGCGTCAGGCGAAATGGGTGCAGGGCAACGTGGAGTTCATGAAAAAATACAATCGCAGTATTACCGATTCGAAAATGACCTGGTATGAAAAGCTGGACGTAAAGCTTTCCCATTACAACTTGCCTATCATTCCTATGCTGTCGTTTTTCCTCATTCTCAACACGATCGTGATGGGATTTTTGGGATTCGACGTAGGCAGGTATTCGTTGGGGGTCGTGGGGCTCATGCTTTTGTTTCTTGTTTCCCCTCTCATTCCCGACTTTTTCGTGCATGGAAAAAAGGAAAACGTATTCCGTCTGATCGGGTACGCACTGTTGAATTTTGTCGTGTACGCGTCGCTGGTGCCGATGATGATCGGGACTGTGATCCTCGCGTTGTTCGGTAAAAAAGCAAAATTCATCGTCACGCCGAAAGAGGAAAAACGGTTGTCTGTGAAAGACGCACTCCTCGGTTCGTATGATTCTATCTTGTTCGCCGTAGTGGTGGGATTGCTGACCTATTACACGTATTTTTCTATTGCGCCGACAGTGCTGATCGTGCTGTGTTGTGCGTTGACTCCGATTGCAATCCTCACCGCCAACGTGACTTTGACAAGACGGGGTAAACCGCTTCGCGAAAAGAAAACTTGAAATATTTTTTGTAAAACCGCGGAAAACCCGTCGTCAATCCTTTACTAATCAAAAAAAATGTGATATAATAAATAACGGAAAAATCGAAATATAAACTCGGAGGTAACAATTATGGCACATGTAATTACGGATGAATGCATCGCTTGCGGCGCTTGTGCGGACACCTGTCCCGTCGGCGCGATCGCTTTGGACGAAGGCAAGGGTATCTATGTGATCAACGACGAATGCGTGGATTGCGGCGCTTGCGAAGACGGATGCCCCGTTGCTGCGATCAAAGCTGAATAATTTTACGCCAATAAAGCAAAAAGCGTCGACGAGAGTCGGCGCTTTTTTGTGCGGATAAAGTTGACGTGGCTACGTCGAAAGGGAGAGGGGAGCTCTCCCTCGAAACGTTTATTCGTCCTCACAGGCGCAAGCTTTGCGTTCTGCAAGATATTCTTCGGCGCGACCGAGGAAGCGATGAAGAGAGTTTGTCCATCCGATCAGCTTCTTGATCAGCCACAGTGCCAATTTTTCGAGCAACCCCAAAAGGAGCACGTCGAAGCCCAGCAGTTGCAAAACTTTAAAAAATTTGGTTTTCATGAATACTTTCTCCTTTTTCGATGTCGCTGGGGATAACGTAAAAGGGAGCCGTTAAAAACCGTTCGCCGAAAGAAAGGAGCGGAAAAGGGAGCGTTTTCCGCTTTTCGTCCGTCGCCGCGCTATTATACCACGTTTTTTGTGTTTGTCAAGAGGGGACTGCCAAGTTTTTTTGAAAAAATCGAAAAATTTTTTCCGCAATGCAAAACAAAAGTTCGGAAAAAGGGAAGAATATGCGGAACCGGCTTGACATTTTTCGTTGTTTATCGTATAATGTAAAATAAGAAAAAGCGCGGACCACCGCGCAAAGCGGAAGAAGTATGATTATTTTGGGTATTGATCCCGGCTTGGCAACGTTGGGGTACGGAGTGATTGAAAAGGACGGGCGCGGAGAGAGCCGCGCGATCGACTACGGTGTGGTTGTCACGCCTAAGGACGAGATCTTGCCCGTGCGACTTGCGATGCTGGAAGAGGGTTTGCAGAAGATTATTGAGAAATATCGCCCCGACGAGATCGCGGTGGAAGAACTGTTCTTTTCCAAAAACATCACGACGGGTATCGCCGTGGCGCACGCGCGCGGCGTAGCGCTTTTGACCTGTATCAAGTCCTGCGGGCGACTATACGAATATACGCCTATGCAAATCAAGCAGGCGTTGACGGGGTACGGCAAGGCGGATAAGCATCAGATGCAGGCAACGGTCACCTCTATCCTCAACCTGGAAAAAATCCCCAAACCGGACGATGCGGCGGACGCGTTGGCGATCGCGCTGTGTCACTCGTTTGCGAGCCGTTTCGGAGAATTGTTTGCGGTGGGCAATATGACCCGAACGAAAGGGCATAATACAACTCCGACAAGCGCGTATCAAGAGTTGATGGCAGAGGGCATGAAGCAGGCGAAGAAGAGCGCGCGGCAGTCAAAGACTGCGGAAACGAATAAAACGACGGGGGCAGGGTTGCGTTCACATATGAAAACGACGGTTAAAACAACAAAGTCTTCCTTGAAGCAGCCCCAAAAGGCAGCGAAGCCGATTGTGAAAAAGTCGATCACGCCTACGGCGGCGGCGATCGCGGCGGCTGTGGTGAACGCAGAGAAAAAGTAAGCGAAGGAGAGAAAAATGATATCCTATTTAAGAGGCAGAGTGCTGACGACGACGGCGGAAACGGCGATCATAGACGTCAACGGTGTTGGCTATGAGGCGTATTGTTCGGGCGGGGCATTCCGAAAAATCGTGAAAGGCGAGATCGCCGAGCTGTATACGTATTTGCAGGTGAAGGAAGACGGCATAACGCTGTTTGGGTTTGAATCGACAAAAGAAAAAGAGTTGTTTTTGAAGCTGATTTCCGTGTCGGGGGTTGGACCGAAGATGGGGATAGCAATTCTCGCGTCCTTAAGTGCGGAGGAATTTGCGCAGGCGATCGCGACGGCGGACGTAAAGCGGTTGAGCGCGGTGAAAGGGCTGGGGAAAAAGACGGCGGAAAAGATCGTATTGGAATTGCACGGAAAAATTTCCGCATTAGAGGTTTTGGATGCAAGCGGCGATCGGTTAAGCGTGGCGATAGAAGGCGGGGCGCCTGCGAAGCTGACGAGAGAGGATGAGGACGCGGTGTCGGCGTTGATGGGGCTGGGCTTCACGCGCAGCGAAAGCGCGCAGGCGGTGAAAAAGGCGCACGAGGCCGGTGCGACAAGCGTGGAAGAGATTATTATGAAAGCCTTACAGGGCGGTATTTAACCAGCGTTCCGCTGGACCAAGTCTTTTCTGTCTTTCCGGTTCGGGGCTAATAACCATTATGTTCCCTAACAGGAAGTCAAGGAACCAGCGTTCCGGCAACGTTCCGCTAGCGTTACGCTGGACCAAGTCTTTTCTATCTTTCCGATTCGGGGCTAATAACCATTATGTTCCCCAACGGGAAGTCAAGGAACTCAGTTCCTTGCGGGTGTGGGCAGAGCCCACGAAGAAAGCCCCAAGAAAGCAAAACGTAGTTTTGCGTTTATCACGGCGAAGCCGTCAACGCCGAAGGCGTATCAGCGCAAGCGAAGCTTGTTTATA
>JBGVRF010000123.1:0-9067 GCA_045128175.1 Candidatus Scatosoma sp. | reverse complement strand
CGTATTCTTCGCTCCGTTCCTTTCCTTCGAGCATGCGGGCAATAAACCCTTTCTTTTGTTGCGCCATTTAAAAACTCCAAAAATTTTACTTCACCGCTTGTAGCCGCGGAGTAGCGAGATATATAATCGCAATTATATACTCTTTAGTATATACCACTCTTTTTTATGCGTCAAACATACGGACGAAAAATAAAAAGAAAAATTTTCCTCCGCAAACGGTTACCGTTTATATTTTACTACAAATTTGTGATTATTTCAAGGAATTTTCGGAAAAATTTCAAATAAAATTGGCAACTTTCAAAAAATCTTTGCTTTTTCTTTGACATTTGCATAAATATATGATAAAATAAAACCGTTAAATAGAGGAGCGGACGAACAAGAGTACCTCTCGCGTCAGAAATCTTGGACAGGTTTTTCAAAAACGCGGCTTAGGGAAAGGGTATCTCCGCCGAAGCGTAAAGCCGTCCTCTTTGCGCTGGGCATACGGGAGAATACCCGTATGACTGTCACCGCCCGTGAAGAGCTATTTACAGTCATAGAATCGTTTTTTTCGAAGATTTTAAACTGCTGCTTTTCAGACGGGGACTTTCCCGTCTTTTATTTTATCGGAAATTCCATTTTTTATCAATAGAGGAGAAATTTGTTATGAAACAGTTTAACGTCGGCGTGATCGGCGCGACCGGTATGGTCGGCCAAAGATTTATGCTTTTGCTTTCGGACCATCCTTGGTTCAACGTTACCGCGCTTGCGGCATCTTCCCGTTCTGCGGGAAAAACTTACGTAGACGCCGTCGGCGATAAATGGGCGTTTGATCGACCCATTCCCGAAAAATATCGCTCGATGACCGTACTTGACGCGGAAGCGGATATGGACAAAATCGCATCGAGCGTCGATTTCGTCTTTTGCGCCGTCAACATGGATAAAACAAAGATCCGCGCGCTGGAGGAAGCGTACGCGCAAAAGGAAGTGCCCGTCGTTTCCAACAACTCCGCACACCGTTTTACGGCGGACGTACCCATGATCATTCCCGAAATCAACGCGGATCATCTTTCGATCATTCCCGCCCAGCGTAAACGATTGGGCACAAAGCGTGGCTTCATCGCGGTAAAATCCAACTGCTCGTTACAATCGTACGTTCCCCTTCTGCATCCTTTAAAGGGTTTCGGGATCAAGGAAGCGGCGGTTTGCACCTATCAGGCGATCTCCGGCGCAGGCAAAACGTTTGCGACCATGCCCGAGATCCTCGACAATATCATTCCGTATATCGGAGGCGAAGAGGAAAAGAGTGAAAAAGAACCGCTCAAAATCTGGGGCAGCATTGAAAACGGCGAGATCGTTTCCGCGACCGCTCCTCTTATCACGGCGCAATGCTTGCGCGTACCCGTTTCCGACGGGCATACGGCGGCAGTATTCGTAAAATTCGAAAATAAGCCTACAAAGGAAGAAATCCTTTCCGCTTGGGCGAATTTCAAAGGCGAACCACAGGAACTCGGGCTTCCTTCCGCACCCGTACAATTCCTTAAATATTTTGAAGAAGACAACCGTCCGCAAGCAAAGCTGGACAGAATGGAAGGCAACGGCATGAGCGTCACGGCGGGACGGCTTCGCGAAGATAACGTATTCGATTATAAGTTCGTCGGGCTGTCGCATAACACCTTGCGCGGCGCGGCGGGCGGCGCGGTATTGCTGGCGGAGTTGCTTGCTGCGAAAGGATATTTGGACTGATATAAAAATTTGACAATTGGAAGAATAAGGAGCATACGATAATATTATGAAAGGATTTTTTTATGGAAGCGCAACGGCGCTTATCACTCCGTTTGATGAAAAAGGCATAAACTACGACGTGTACGGCGAACTGATCGAATATCAGATCGCGGGCGGGACAGATGCGCTGGTGCTTCTCGGCACCACGGGCGAACCCTCCACCATGACCTTTGAAGAAGAACATCTTCTGATGGATTATGCCGTGAAGAAAGTAAACGGTAGATGCAAAGTCATTTTCGGTTGCGGCAGTAACAATACCGCAGACGCTGTGATGACTGCAAAGGCGGCGGAACGCTTTGGTGCGGACGGTTTGCTTGCCGTCACCCCCTATTACAACAAATGTACGCAGAACGGGCTGGTGGCGTATTATAAAGCCATTTGCGAAGCGGTATCTATTCCTGTCATCGCGTATAACGTACCCGGTCGTACGGGCGTGGAGATCCAACCCGCTACGATGGCGAAGATCGCGGAGATCCCCAACGTTGCAGGCATCAAAGATGCTGGCGGCAACATGAGCAAGACAATGGAAACATTCCGCCTTGTCCGCGATAAGTGCGACGTATATTCGGGCGAGGATGCTTTAAACTTCCCTATCTTGGCTTGCGGCGGCGCGGGCGTCATTTCCGTGTTGTCCAATATCGTGCCGGCCGACGTGAAAAAGCTTTACAGCCTTATTAAAGAGGGTAAGCTGGACGAAGCGGCGGCATTAAACGACAAGCTATTACCCCTTGCTAACGCTTGCTTTGTAGAAGTAAACCCCATTCCCGTAAAGGAAGCGATGAATCTGCTCGGGTTCAACGCAGGAATGCCGCGCGCGCCTTTAACGGTAATGGAGCCTGCAAACAGAGAAAAAATGATCGCAGCAATGAAAAATTACGGACTGGAGTGTAAAGCATAATGGAAAGGACGAGAATCATACTCTGCGGCGCTTGTGGGAAAATGGGCGGCAACGTGTTGTCTCTTCTTGAAAACGATCCCGACGCGGTCGCCGTTTGCGGCGTAGATCTTTATCCCCGAGAGATCGGCATCCCCGTTTACAAAACGTTTGCGGAAATAAAAGAAGGAGCGGACGTCATTGTCGATTTCTCCTCCCCCGTCGGGCTTGTCGAACGTCTGGAATACGCCAAAACGCATAATATCGGCATCGTACTTGCTTCTACGGGGTTTACGGCGAATGATCTTGCGATGATCGCGGAATATTCGAAATCGGTCGCGATCTTTAAAACGGCAAACCTTTCTTTAGGCGTGAACCTGATGCAGGCACTTTGTAAGACGGCGGCGGAAGTGTTGGGCGACGCATTCGACGTGGAAATTGTCGAGCGGCATCACAACCTGAAAAAGGACGCGCCTTCGGGAACGGCTTTGATGTTAGCAGACACTGTGAACGAGGCGTTCGAAGGGAAAAAGCATTACGTCAACGGACGTGAAGGTATCGTCGGCGCACGTGAAAAGAGTGAGATCGGCATCCACGCCGTACGCGGCGGCACGATCGTGGGTGAACACGAAGTGATGTTTGCGGGCGAGGACGAGATTATCACCATTTCTCACAGTGCAAGAAGTAAACGCGTATTTGCGGCGGGCGCGATCCGCGCAGCGAAATTTTTATCCGGTAAAGCAGCAGGTTCTTATGAAATGAAAGACTTGTTAGCGGAAGAAAACAACTGAGCCGTATCTTATATCGGGATACGCTCCATGCGGCTACGCCCTTAGCCGATATGACAACAAAGAAAATGCAATCGAGAAAAAACGTTCCCGAGGTCGGTGTATAACCGACCTCGGGAATTTTCTTGCTTCTTATTTTTTGAACAGTACCGTGACCTGCGTGCCGCAACCGATTTCGCTTTCGATGGAAAGCTGTGCTTCGTACAGCGCGCAAATGTGCTTAACAATAGCAAGCCCCAATCCCGTGCCCCCCGTCTTTTTCGAACGGGATTTATCCACCCGATAAAAACGTTCGCAAAGGCGAGGCAAATGCTCCTTTTCGATTCCGATTCCGCTGTCCGAAACGGTCAGCGTAAGCCCGCCGCTCGTTTCTTCGATCGAAATCTTGATCCAACCGTTCTGCTTGTTGTAATTGACGGCATTACTGCAAAGATTTTGCACCAGCTCGAACATCTTTTTGGGGTCGGCAAGCAACCTCCCGTCCCCCGTCAGCGAGACGGACAGCTCCTTCGCTTGCATCTCGGCGGAAAGCTCGGCAAGAACTTCGTTTGCGACCTCTCTGAGATCCACCTCCGTCCGCTCGTCCTCTTCCGATCTTTCCAGTTTGCTCAGCTTCAGCATATCAGAGATCAGGCTGGACAAACGCAAACTTTCTTTGTGTATCCGTTCGAGCTTTTTTCGTTCCTGCTCGTCCGTATTTTCCCGTTGCAACAAGATCTCCGTCAAGCCGCGCATGACGGTAACGGGCGTTTTCAACTCGTGCGAGGCGTTAGCGAAAAATTCGCTCTTCTGCCTTATGATCTCTTTTTCGCCTGTTACGTCGGTAAAAATAAGAATATACGATACCGTCTTTTCAATCGCCTCGCCCGTCGCCTTTTTCCCCGCAATGGATAACGTTTTTCCGTTGTATTCGTATTCAAAAGCGAAATCCCCTTCGCCCATATGCGCCGCGATCTGCCCGCAAAGACGAGAATCTTCTATCAAGAAAACAAGGCTCTTTCCCTCGTCCGATTCTTTTCCGTCGAAAAGCTTGAGCGCACTGCCGTTTACGAATACGATCTCGTTTTTTTCATTGAGCGCAATGATCCCCTGCGCGACGTTAGAAAGCACAGCGTCCAGTTTTTCACGTTCCCCTTTTTCCCGACGTATGTAACCGTGCGTACTTTCGTTCAGCTCATTTATCTCGTTAAAAAGAGTGTAAAATTCAGGTTCCGTCGTATCCGTCTGTAAAGGCTTATACTGTCCTGCGTTCAGGCTCTTCAAACTGTCGCCTACTTCGTTGATCTTTTCGGAAATGGCATGAGAAAGCTTATTGGCAAGCCCCAGCGCAACGACGATCGCCACTGCCAAAGACAAAATGAGAAAGGGTAACGCCGTCCAAAAGTAGGATTCTATTTCGCTACTCCGAACCGCCAGACGTACAATAATCGCTCTGCCGTCCGAAAACTTGCTTTTTAAAGCGTAATAGGTCATCTCGCAACGGAAGGTCACAGAATACCGCTCGACGGGTTGCGGCGTATCGGATAAAGCGTTTCGAATCTCCTCCCGATCGAGATGGTTTTCGTCCAATTCGGAATTAGTATCGCTTTCAAACAACACCTCGCCCGAGTTCGCGTCGATAATGGTCACACGCAATTCGTCGTTATTGTAATATCCCTCAAATGCCGAATAGTCGGCTTCTTCGTCGAGAAGCCCCGCAACAAGCTTTGTTTCCGTGATCAGGCGTTCGCGAATGAGTTTTCTGCCATTGGCATACGTGATGACGATACCCGCTAAAAACAGAATGATGACGGACAAAGCCGTAACGCCTAAGACACGTAAAAATATTTTTCGTTTCATTGTCTTTTACACTCTGTCAAACCGATAT
Source organism: Candidatus Scatosoma sp. (assembly GCA_045128175.1). Lineage (GTDB taxonomy): Bacteria > Bacillota > Clostridia > Christensenellales > Borkfalkiaceae > Scatosoma. Next base: position 3,774 of record JBGVRF010000123.1, on the reverse strand, counting down.
CCGACCCCGCGAACGGTCACGATCGGATCGCCACCACCCGCCGCCTTTATCTTTTCTCGTAAGGAAGCCACGTGCATATCGAGCGTACGGGTCTCACCGAAGAAATCTTCGCCCCATACCTCGCGGAACAGTTCTTCACGGGAAATAGTCACCCCCGTTTTGCCGATAAGTAAACGTAAGAGTTTAAACTCCTTTAAAGTAAGAACAAGTTCCGTTCCGTCGTAGAAAATTTTATATGTATTGTTGTCGATCACAAACCCATTGGAACGCTCGACGAACAACTGCGAACGGCGAAGATTGGTCTTTACCCTCGCCATCAATTCCAGCACGGAAAAGGGCTTCGCCATATAATCGTCCGCACCTTTATTCAACCCCTTCACAAAACTGATCTCATCCGATTTCGCGCTGACAATAATCACGGGGATACGTTCGTCCGTTTCACGGATCTTTGTCAGAATAGAATATCCGTCCATATCCGGTAGCATGACGTCGAGAATGATAAGATCCGGCTTGCCTTGCGGATACTCTTCAAAAAAATCTTTCGCGCAACCGAACATACGGATATTATAAGCGTCCTCGAACGCGCCTTCGTACACTTCTTGTATTCCTTCGTCGTCCTCTACGATATAAATAAGCGATTTTTTGCTTTCCATCAGAATTTTAAATGCACTCCCGTTTCATTATATTTTGTCCATTCCGCAACGTTGACGGCGTGATCGCCGATACGTTCGAGATATTTCGCGACCATCATCAGCTCGATCGCTTGATCCCCGTTGGAGGAATCCTTTTTAATCAGCTCGATGAGTTCGTTTTTCACTGTTATAAACAATTCGTCCATTTGATCGTCCGTTTGTATCACTTCATCGGCAAGCTTTTCGTCGTTGCGGATAAAGGAATTGACGCTTTCGCGGACCATCTTGACCGCCAGCTCGCCCATTGCTTTGATATGAGTGAGTTTTTTGATATACTTATCCCCGGGCATCGTATACACCAGATCGCCGATGTCGCTCGCCTGATCGCCGAAACGTTCGATGTCCGTGATCATTTTCAAAGCCGTTGACACCTCGCGGAAATCCTTCGCCACGGGCTGTTGCTTTAAAAGAATACGCATACATTTCTTTTCAATGTCCATTTCGTATTCGTCTACCCGTTTATCCATCTCCTTGACGCTTTTTCCCAGCTCTCTGTCCCGCGCGATCAGCGCTGTGATCGAGTTTTCAATCATCGTTTCCGTCAAACGGCACATTTCTACAAGCTCCGTCTTTAATTCCGCCAGCTCGTCTTCGAATATTTTTCGTATCGACATGATTTTTCTACCTCTATTATACTATTTTTGTTTTATAAATGCAAGATTTTGACGGGACTTTTATTATCCAAATCTTCCCGTGATATAGCGTTCCGTCCGCTCGTCCTTCGGGGAGGTGAAAATGTCGTCCGTATCACCGTATTCGATCAATTCGCCAAGCAGGAAAAAGCCCGTCTTATCGGAAATACGCGTCGCCTGTTGCATATTGTGCGTCACGATAACGATCGTCGTCGAATTTTTCAGCTCGTCGCAAAGCTCCTCGATCTTGCCCGTGGAGATAGGGTCAAGCGCAGAAGTCGGTTCGTCCATCAGAATGATCTTGGGTTTGACCGCCAAAGCGCGCGCGATGCAAAGCCGCTGTTGCTGACCACCCGAAAGCCCGAGCGCGGATTTATCCAAACGGTCTTTTAATTCCTCCCACATTGCGGCGGCTTTCAACGACTCTTCGACGATCGCGTCCAGTTCGGAGCGTTTTCTGATCCCGAACGTACGCGGTCCGTATGCGACGTTATCGTATACGCTCATGGGAAAGGGATTGGGCTTTTGAAATACCATGCCGACGTTTTTCCGAAGATCGTTGACGTCTGTCGTTTTAGCGTAAATATCCGCTTCGCCGATTTTGAATTCCCCTTCGATCCGACAGCCCGCGACAAGGTCGTTCATACGGTTAAAGCATTTTAAAAAGGTGGACTTACCGCAACCGGACGGGCCGATGAATGCCGTCACCTTTCTTTCGGGAATCTCGATATCAATATTCTTCAACGCTTGAAAATCCCCATACCAGAGATTTGCGTTTTTTACGCTGACGTTTTCCCCAAACGCCGTTTCGTTTTTTTCTTTTTTCATTTTTTATCTCCCGTTAGTTTTTTTGTTTAAACGGCTTGCGATAAATTCCGCAAGCAAATTGAGCGCCAACACCAAAACGATCAGCACTACCGCTGTCGCGTATGCTTCGTTCGTGTGCCAGCCTTCGCCCGAAAGCTGGTATAAGGCGACGGCAAGAGTTGCGCCGCTGTCCCCGAAGCTTGTCGGAGTGGCAGTTATAACCGAACCCATCGTGTAGAGGAAGGGCGCGGATTCACTGATTACCCGCCCCATGCTGAGAATGATCGCCGACAGAATCCCCGGCAACGCAGAAGGCAAAACGACCTTGAAGATGGTCCGCATTTTTCCCGCGCCGAGCGCAAGGCTTCCTTCACGAAGGGAATCGGGAACGGATTTTAAGCTCTCCTCTGTGGAACGAACAATGGTGGGAAGTAGCATGATGCTGATTGTAAACGCCCCGGCGTAAATCGAGCCCGCTCCCCCGAAAAGCTTAACGAAGGCGATTGCGCCGAATAAGCCGTACACGATAGACGGAACGCCGCTGAGAACGTCGATCGCGCTGCGTACGATCCGCACGAGTTTGTTGACTTTATCGGCATATTCGTTAAGAAAAATAGCCGTCATGATACCAATCGGCACAGCGATCAGAAGGCTAAGCACCACCGCCATAAGCGTGGATACGATAGACGGCCAGATTGTGATATTACTGCTAGCAAATTCGAATTTTCCGAACAGCAAATGCCACGACAGATATGGCGTACCTTTGACGAAGATGAAACCGATGACCAGCACGAGTGCTAAGCCGGAGCATATACCCGATGCGATCGCCATAAACTTGCCGACATACGAGAACCGAAGCTTATGAGAAACATCCCCAAAAAAATCGCGTATCCGCATACGGAGCCCTGACAGTTTTTTTAACGTATACGCATACCTGGTATGCCCGTTTTCACTTTTTTGCTTAACTTTATTCATCCCTACCGTAACCTTAACCACGCGGGAGGAAATTGCTCCAAAGATAAGATTTACGACCAGCACGAACAATAGAAGCACCACACCCGTTGCCACCAGCGCGCCTTCCTGTACCTCGCCGGCATAGCCCATTTCAAGAACGATATTCGCTGTCAGTACACGGAAGCTGTTAAACAAACTGTTGGGGTAGGTTGCGGAATTGCCCGCCACCATGACGACTGCCATCGTTTCCCCGAGCGCTCTGCCAATCCCAAGCACCAAAGAAGCCGTGATCCCCGACCTTGCCGCCGGAACCATTGTTTTAAATACCGCCTGCGTATGCGTCGCGCCAAGCGCGACCGCTCCTTCGTAATAAGAATGGGAAACGGCTTCCATACTGGTCCTGGAAAGAGAGACCACCGTCGGCAAAATCATAATGCCGAGAATGATCGAAGTTGCCAAAAGCCCCGAGCCGTTATTCGGCGCGATATTCGCAAGCAACGGAAGCAAAAACACAATGCCGAAAAAACCGTACACGACAGATGGGATCCCAGCCAAAAGATTGATGACGGAAGCAAAGATGCGTTTTAATTTTTTCGGACAAAAAAACGCCAAAAACACCGCGGTAAAATAGCCGAGTACACCGCCGATAAGGAGTGCCCCTACCGTAGCCGCCGCCGTACCGACAATCA
>JBGVRF010000122.1:0-9819 GCA_045128175.1 Candidatus Scatosoma sp. | reverse complement strand
GTGAAAACGCTCGTTTTCAAATACGGTTTATCGGAAGGCGCCATAGCCGCCATTTTCGCAATATCCTCCGTGTTCTCCTCTTGCAGGACGTCCATTGCGTCGTCGACGGTGACGATACCGACAAGGCGTTGTTCGCGGTCGACGACGGGCAACGCAAGGAAACCGTAATCGGAGATCTTTCGCGCAACGTCCTCTTTGTCGTCTTCCGTATAGGCGTAGATGACGTTTTCATTCATGATGTCTTCGATGACTTCCGTTTTTTCCGCAAGTAACAGATCTTTTGCGGTGATAAGGCCGAGGAGTTTATTTGTCGGGTCGGTGACGTAACAGGTATAAATGGTTTCCTTGTCGATCGCCGTGCGGCGGATACGTTCGAAGGCGTCGTCGACCGTCATGGTCGGGCGCAGGGAAACGAATTCGATCGTCATGATGCTGCCCGCGCTGTCCTTGGGGTATTTCAATATCTCGTTGATATAGGCGCGGGTGGTGCTGTCGCTTTGCGCAAGGATACGCTTGACGACGCTGGCGGGCATTTCTTCGATAAAATCGACGGTGTCGTCGAGGAAGAGTTCGTCCATGACCGCCTTGAGTTCGGTATCGCTGATCTTATGGATCAGGCGTTCTTTCACGTCGCTGTCCATTTCGACGAAGGTCTCGGCGGCGAGGTCTTTGGGCAGGATTCGGAAAAGGATCAGAAGATCGGTGTCGTTTTCCGTTTCCTCGAATACCTCGGCAAGATCGATGGCGTTCATCGTTGCCAAAAGGGGTTTTAAAACGGCGTAATTGCGTTCTTTCAAGAGGATCAGGATCTCGTCGAGTTCCGCGATACGTCTTACGATCTCCTGCGGCATTTCCTCGATAATATCCACAGTGTCGTCGACGGACATTTCGTCGAGGACTTTTTCCAGTTCGTCGTCGCGCAGGCCGTTGATGATTTTTTCCTGTAAAGGTGTATCGAGCAGGATCAGCGCGTCAGCCAGCTGTTCGCTGTCCAGTGCTCGGCAAAAGGGGGTAAGGAGGGGATCCTCCGTTATTTTTAAAGTTTCGGCAAGATCGGCGGGGCTGAGCTTTTCGGCAGACTCGGCGGCCTCGTCGAAGCGTTGGGCTTGTAAAAGTTGTTTGACGTCTAAAATTTCTTTTTCCATACTCTACCTCCAAAATTTAAAATTTAATAAAAAGAAAATTTAAGGGTAGCGTATACTCGAAGTACGTTTTTAAGCGCGGAAAAAACGATCCGCGAAGAAAATGCTACTTAGCGGGTCTACGCTTTGACTGTGATAATCACTCATGGATCGTTCCTCCTTGTGTTTATTTTCTTGGACAATTACGCCTGACGGCGTAGGGTGCAAGGCAAAGCTTTGCTTTGTTGGGGCTTGTTTTCGTGGGCTTTGCCCACACCCGCAAGGAACTGAGTTCCTTGACTTCCGGAATTGGTCCGGCGGAATACCGGTTCCGAACAGCAAAGATAGAAAAGATTAGATCCAACGGAACGTTGGTCCGGCGGTACGCTGGTTAGTCGGTTTTGGGTTTACGAAGCAACAGGAAATCCACAAGGATGCAGATCGCGCCGAAGCCGAGTATGATATATACCATTCTCCAGATATCGTCTGCGTTGTTGCCCTCGCCACCGTAAACGTCCGTTTCGGGCGCGGTCGAGCCGCTTACCGGGGTTACGTATGATTTCGGGATATATCCCGTCTGTGTTTTGCCGTTCTCGTCTACGTAATTGATCCGATAATACGGATGATCCAGCTTGTCGATCTCGCCCGTTAACGTTACAAGCGCACCGCGAGGGATTTCGCATACCCTCAACAGTCGGGTCAGATAAGGGAATTTATACAGCGCGATCGCGTTGGATAAATATCCCGTTTTTTGCTCCTCTTCCGCATATTCGATGCGGTAATCGTCCGTCGGTAACGCCGTGCAGGAGTCGGAATCGACGAGATAGGTCGAATAGCTGCCCGTGCTTTCGTCATATACCGCCAACAGGTCATATACGTCCGTTTCGCCGATCTTCAAAGCCGTTTTTTCCTGCGGACAACGCTCGTAGGAAAGATACGGAAATACTTCCGCGCCTTGCAGTTTGTTTATATCGAATTGGATAATCAGAGAATCGGTCGCAGTCTGCACAACGGTAAATTCCGCGCTTTCGGCACTGAAAATACGTTCGTCCGCACCGTCTACGGGGATGGTTTTTATTGTGGGAAGACCGAGTTTGTCCGTTTCTACAAGATAATTTTCCGCGTACAAAACGTAGGTCGCGTTTTCCTCGATGCCGAAAACAAACGACGTTGCGGTGGGCGTGACACCGTAGACGAGCCGTTCGTCCAAAGAATACGTCGCCCCCGCCTCGCCGGCTCGGTTTGCGGCGGTTTCGTCTGCGTTGAATCTGTATACCGTATTTTCGCTGAGCGCGTAAAGGTTACCTCGGTAATCGACGGAGATCTTTTTTGTGCGCGCAGGGAGCGCGGAACAGATAAGCGTATCCGACGTTGCGGGCGCAAGGAAATTTTCTTCCGTGTATAAATACGTATCGTTGCCGCAGACCACGTACAGATTGCCGTATGCGTCAGCCGTCAATAGGGAAGGGTAACGCGTGGAGATCTTACGGGTTTGTTGCCAGGCCCAAACGGCGGGTTGGTTGCCGTCCGCTTGTTCGGGCTCCGTTTTGCGGAGCGCGTAAAATACGTTTGCATCGGTGACAAGATAGTAATCCCCGTAAACGCTTGCAATGCCGACAAGTTTGCCGTCGAAATCGTTTTCTAAGACGAGTTGCGTGCCGTAATTGTTTTCGGAGAGGTCATAGAGCGCGACCGTGGCTTCGCCTGCCACCAGTAACGTCTTGCCATCGGACGCAACGTGCGAGGGGGGCAGGGTTGTGGCAATCGGAGTTTTAAACGTCTGCGCTTTCGTATCGTAGACGGAAACGCGGCTGTTGCCTGTTTCTGCAATAAACAGCAGATCGTCCGAAACGCACACGTCGGAGCCGCCGTTTAAACGATTGACGGAAGAGGATGCGCTGCTGATCTCGTAGCCCGTGAAATCCGCTTTTTCAAGGGAATACTGACGGATTGCGCTGTTTTTGATTACGTAGGCGAAGCCGTCGAAAATAGAGATTGCCGCATAACCGTCCGTATCCGATAGGATCGGAGGTATGTTAGAGGCTTGTTTTTCATCCGCCAACATTAGCAGGTCGTAAACGAAAAGCTCGCCTTCGGTTGTCGAACAGAATAGTATGTTGTCCGCGATCGCCAAAGAAAGCAGTTCGGTCTGGAAGGCCGTGACGAACGTGGGGGCTTCCTTGTTGACCGTCTGCGGATCGGGATGAAGCTTATTAAGATATTTTCCGTTGTCCGTGTAATAAAGCTCTTCATTCCAGACCGCAAGCGACGGGGTTGTGGATTTGATTTGGAGCAACGTGGTCGCAGAGGAGACCCGAAGATCGGAAAGAGAGGTTTTGGAGATCTGGGACTCGTTACCGGACGTAGTGGCGAAGAAGATCTCGTCGTTGCTGATAACAAAGGTGCTGCAAACAAAGCCCGTTTCGGTTGCCGTCAGATGCTCGTCGTCGAGCGCAGTGGAGACAATCCGATAGAGATAGGTGGACGCGTCGATGAAATAGAGGTTGTCTGCGTCGTCAAATTGGAGCTTTGTAACTTTATTTTTTTCGGGAGTACTGTTGACCTCGTGGACATATTTGCGATAGATACCGTCGGCGCGGTCGTATACGTAAATGGCGTTTTCGTCCGCGATCGCCGTATAATCTTCCGTCACTGCAACGTCCGAAGGATCGGTCAAGGTGAGATATTGTTCGTAAGAGGAGGGTGCCAATAAACGGGTTTCCGTTGCAGTTTCCGTTGCGGTTTCTGATCGCGTGGAAAGCTCGTTTACGGTTTCAGCGGTCACGGAAAACGGCGACGTTGTTTTTTGCGCAGAATAAACCCCCGTTTTCGGCATTGCGAAAGCGGCACAAGCGCATATGGATAATAAAATCGCCGTAATTTTCTTCATACATTTTCATTATACCACGAAAACGCAAAAAAAGCAAGAGGTTGAGCGTGGTTTTTAAGAGAGAACAGGATTTTTGTGTAGGAATACAAAAAGGTGCTTGAAGCGTACGGACGGCGTCTTGGGGGAGACGGAAAAACTTCAAGAAAAATGAAAAAATATATTTAATAGGCGTATAGTTGTCATGTTTTATTTTGTATCTTCGTTTAAAAATCCGAACAAATGTTCGGATTTTATAAAAAAGTTGGCAGTCCCCTCTTGCAAAATTTGGAAAATCATGGCATAATAGGCGCGTCGCTTGTGAGGCGAGGGCGAATCGCAAATGCTGTTGAAATTAAAAGCGAGATACGCTCCATTTGCTTCGATCGGATCAGGTCTAAAAGGCTGATACGGCAGAGGCCGATGCATGGCGTTTGCGTGGTAATTAAGGCGTTCGGGCATACCATGTATGCGATGAATATATTTTTATAAAAAAGCGAGGTGATTTTTTTGGAGAATTATGCAAAGGTGGTCTTGTATACCTATCCGTTGCTGGAAACGGTGGAAAAGGATTATGAGGAGCATATCCGCAATAGGGCGGTACTGTCTTATAAAAGTAGGTTGTCGGCGGAGGAGTTGGCGGAGTACTTAGCGGAGGAGATTCTCCGAAAAGAAAAGCTCGAGTGGCTGCGGTCGGTCGTAGAGGGCGTTTTAAAAAAGCTCAGCGATCTGGAGAGGGCGTTGCTTGCTATACGGTATTTTGGAAAAACGAGAGCCGCCAAAAATTTTACGGCGGCGGTGGCGGGGCGTGTGACGGCGTGGAGCGAAAGAGAGTATTTTCGCCGTCAGAAGAGATTGTCGGAAAAAGTAGGCGCGATGTTGCGTTGCGCGGGGATGACAAAGGAAAAGTATCTGACGGAATTCGCGGAGCTGGAGTTGTTTAAAAAAGTCCACCGCTTTGTCGAAAGAGATCGGAAGATCGATTCTGACGAGAGGCGGTGGTTAAAGAACGAAGATTGAGAAATTGCGGCAAGACGTATATACAGAATGCAGAGGCATTTCCTACGGGAGATACGTACATTCAATGCGTACATGGGTGGGGGATTATAGAAAAGATTACGTATCGTCGTCGTAAGGTGGGCGGCGGGAGGGTTTTAAGATCAGCGCCGCGAGCACGGGAACGAGCAGACACAGCGCTACGAGTATACCGATTTGCGCGGGAGAGGAAGACGTATTGCCGTCGGAGGTGGGAGTATTGCTTTCGCTTGTCGGTTCTTGCGCGGCGAGGTAGTCGGCGTATTCGGTATTTTCTTCGTAGGAGAGCCCGGTGGGCTTGGGAACGTAGCCGAAGGTATCGCCGCGGAGAACGTAACAATACGTTTCCGAGCCGATGCGATAATCGCCGTAATAGGCGCAGGTAACGGTGATTTGATTGAGGAAGGAGGAATCGTTCAGCTGGTCGTTTATGTAGTAGTGCACGTCAAAGACGTAATACAGATACGGACGTTTGGGAACGTAATCGACGGGGATCAGGTGGTCGGTGCGGGCGTAGCCGATGATTTTTTTGGTGAGCGTGTCGTCGTAAAGGTATTCGATCTTGCAGAAATCCGATTGATAATCGAGTATTTTAACGTAATAGGTTTCAGGAAGGAGGAAGAGGCCGCGGTGCTCGTCGGGGACGGAGTAAAAATACGCGTCTGCTTGGACATAGGCGTAGCTATTATACGGATAGGCGCTTGTAGCGGCTACGGTGATGGGGGAGAGAGCGTGAAAAAACGAGGCGTTGTCGAAGGCGGCCGGCAAAAGCGGTCCGTAGCCGCCGATCGAAAACGTCCGAATAAAGAAATATAGGCAATATAAAAGGGGCAGGAAAGCCCGGAATATACGTTTTTTCATAGGAATAGGGGGTGCGCTACGAGGGCATCGCGGCGGGGAGGGTAAAATTTGTTTTTACGTCAAAGTTGTTCTTACATTATAAAGGATATCGAGGGAGAGATTTTGGCAGATTGGGGATAATTATGAAAGAAATTGTGGAAAAGCTTTGTCGAATCGAGGCGGAGCTGAGAAAAAGGAGGGAGAGTGATCATCTTGCGGCGTATAATGCGGGGGAGGTCAAGCATGAAAAACAGCTTGCTTTTCACCGTTGCCGGAAACGCAACCGGTGGGTGTTTGGCGGGAATCGGTCGGGAAAGACGGAATGCGGGGCGGTGGAGTGTGTGTATATGGCGCGGGGAATACATCCTTATCGTGAGAACAGGAAGAACGTATGCGGTTGGGTGGTGTCCCTTTCCACGCAGGTACAACGCGACGTGGCACAAAAAAAGATCTTACATTATCTGCGGCGGGATCAAATCGAAGAGATTGTGATGTTGAGCGGGCGGAAGGATTCGCCCGAGAACGGAGTTATCGATTTTATCCGTGTAAAGAACGAGCTTGGCGGGAGCTCGGTGATCGGATTTAAGAGCTGTGATCAAGGCAGAGAGAAATTTCAGGGGGCATCGTTGGATTTTGTGTGGTTTGACGAGGAGCCGCCCGAGGATATTTATACGGAGTGTCGGATGCGCGTCATCGATCGGCGGGGGGATCTGTTCGGGACGATGACGCCTTTGAAGGGGCTGACCTTTGTGTATAACGAGATTTTTATGAATCGACACAACGATCCCGAGGTGTGGTATGAATTTGTCGAATGGAGCGACAATCCATATCTGGACAAGGCTGAGATAGCGGCGTTGGAAACGAGTTTGGACGAGCGGGTGTTGCAGTCGCGCAGGTACGGGCGGTTTGCGACGGCGGCGGAGGGGTTGGTGTATCCGGAGTTTGATGAAAACGTACACGTTATCGAGCCGTTTACCGTGCCTGCCGAGTGGCAGGATAATATTTCCATAGACCCGGGGTTGAATAATCCGTTATCTGCGCATTGGTATGCCGTGGATCACGACGATAACGTTTACGTTTTGTACGAGCATTACGAGGCGGGGCGGGACGTCGATCATCATGCGGCGGCGATAAAACGGATATGCGAGAAGCTGGGTTGGAAGCGGGACTCACGTGGGAGGATAAACGCGTTGATCGACAGCGCGGCAAAACAAAGGACTCTGGCGGGAGTGAAAAGCGTCGTCGAGTTGTTTTACGAGCGTGGGATCATGGTGGATCCGAACGTAGAGAAGGATTTGTTTTCGGGAATCGCACGGGTAAAAAGTTATCTGAACATGAAAAACGGGTTGCCGAATTTATATATTTTCAGCAACTGCGTGAATTTGATCCGTGAGTTGAAGGGGTATCGTTGGGGGAGTGGCGACGTGCCGAGAAAAGTGGATGACCACAGTTTAGACGAGATGCGGTATTATTTGATGACGAGACCGAAAAATACGCCTACGGTTGCGGAAAAATCGATGATCCAAAAGGATAAGGAGCGGCGCATCAGGAGATTGAAAAGGAGTGAGTTGGATCTTTGAGGTGGAGTATTTTTTTGAAAGGAGGGGGGCAGGTGTGAGGTGAAGTATATTTTTGAGGATAAAAGGAGGGGATGGAATGAATAAGAGTATGGGCAGACAGGAGGAGATGGGGAAAAAGATCAGCGGGGCGCTTTTGAAGGTGGCGCTTGGGTATCAGGTCGCGGAGGTGACAGAGGAATATGCTGAGATGGACGGGGAATTGAAGCTGACGAAGCGAAAAAAGACGAAAAAGGACGTGCCGCCCGATTTGAAAGCGGCGCAAATGCTGCTGGAAATGGAAAACGGTGGGACGGGGTATTCCGATTGGTCTGATGAAGAGCTGGAAAAAGAGCGGTTACGGTTAATGGAAGCTTTGCAGAATGCGGATCGGGTATTGGACGACGTGGAAGAGGGCGAAGAGACATCCACGAAAAAAACAACGAAAAAGGTCGTGAAAAAAACGGCGAAGAAGCGGGCTGTAACGAGAAGGAAGAAGTGAAGTGCGGTCTTTGAGACAGTGAAATTTTGTTTCGCAAAGTGAAGTTTTTTTTCGTCGGTCGCAGGTGAAAAATTGCGGCGGAGATTAGGATACGGAAGGCGGAGGCGAATTTCCTACGGGCTGGATGAATGTATTCAACTCGTACATGGGTGGGGGAAATCAATAATAAAGAAGGAAAAACGGGAGGTTTATATGGATCTGAAAAAGCAAGAAATTTCCGAAGAGGAAAGAACGAGGGCGAAAGAGCGGGAGGAAGCGAGAATTGCGCGGGCGGTGACGGAGGATTTTGAACGACGGCGTGAAATGCGAAGATCAATTGAAAGCGGGTGGTTGTTGAATATGAATTTCCTTAGTGGGAACCAATATTGCGACGTATCGCCTTTTGGCGGGGTGATCGAGGAGGACAAGCGATTTTATTGGCAATCGCGACGGGTTTTTAACCATATTGCGCCGACGGTGGATTCGAGGATTGCAAAACTGGAGAAGATGAAAACAGAGCTACGCGTACGCGCTTTTTCGGACGAGGATGGGGATGTGAAAGCGGCGAAGCTGGCGACAGGGGTGTTGAAATATGCGCAGGAGCGTATCGGATTTGCAGACACCGTTTCCCGTGCGATCGTTTGGGCAGAGACCTGCGGTAGTGCGTTCTATAAGGTGGTCTGGGATGAAAAAGGAGGCAGGCAGGTGGCTGTTGACGAGGCCGGACAGCCTGTTTACGAGGGAGAAGTGCGGGTGGTTGCCGTATCGCCGTTTGAGATATTTCCCGACCGTTTGGACGTGGAGGATCTTGACGGAGTGCAGAGTCTGATACACGCGCAGGCCGTGACGGCGGAGTATGTTTTCGAACGGTTTGGCGTAGCGGTACAAGGTTCGGAAAAGACGGAAATCGCAAGGTACAGCGAACCTTCGGCAGGAAAGTTGCCGCATGAAGCGGGAGGGCCGTCGACGACGGAGCTGAAGGACGGTGTGATCCTGATCGAGCGATATACGAAGCCGAATGCGGAGCAACCCGAAGGGAGGCTGGAGATCGTTGCGGAGGGGAAATTGCTGTATGCGGGGGAATTGCCCTACGTCAACGGCGAGCGCAAAGAGCGCGGATTTCCGTTTGTCAAGCAGGATTGTTTACGTTTGCCGGGTGCTTTTTTCGGGAGTTGTATAGTGGACCGTCTGATCCCCGTGCAGAGGGCGTACAACGCTGTACGGAACAGGAAACACGAGTTTTTGAACAGGCTTTCGATGGGGGTGCTGACCGTTGAGGACGGGTCGGTGGATGCGGATGAATTGGCGGAAGAGGGCTTGTTGCCGGGAAAGATACTTGTATATCGGCAGGGCGGGAAAGCGCCCGAGATGCTCGATTGCGGAAACGTGCCGTCAGAATTTAAGGACGAGGAAGAATGGCTGGAAAAAGAATTTGCGTTGATCAGTGGTGTGAGTGATCTGTCGCAGAATTCAACGCCGGCAAGAGTGACGAGCGCCACGGGATTGCAGCTATTACTCTCGCAGGACGAATCGAGATTATCGGCGACGGTGGCGAGTATGCAGAAAGCGATGAAGGAGGTCGGACGGCAGATCTTGCGGTTGTATCGGCAGTTTGCGGGAACGGCGAGATTGATGACGATGACGGGCGATAACAAAAAAACGGAAGCATATTATTTTAACGCGGCGAGTCTGGATGTGAGCGATCTGCAATTTGAGTCGCAAGAGGTAGCGACGCCCGAAGAGAAGAGGGCGACTTTGTTGAATCTGTATGAAGCGGGGCTTTTGACGAACGATGAGGGGAAGCTGACGACGGAGAACAAAAACAGAATTTTGGAAGCATTCGGGTTCGGAAGTTATGAAAATGCGAAGGATATTTCTGCATTACATATCGAGAAAGCGGATGAGGAGAATCTGGAAATG
>JBGVRF010000121.1:0-11475 GCA_045128175.1 Candidatus Scatosoma sp. | reverse complement strand
AGCTTCTTCCAATCGATCTTTCCGGAGCTTGCGTTTTTCGCCTCTTTTTCTTCCGAAACTTCCGAAAACGCCTCGACGTCTTCCGTCTGCTCCTTTCTTTCGTTTTCTTCCATAAATCCCTCCTTTTTCTATTCGCTTTTTATCGTGAACTCAACCATGCTCCCCCCATTTTACCGTAAAAGGCAAAATCGTCGACTCATTTTCCAAGCAACCTATATACGATGGTCAGCGTACGAAAGGTGACCGCATCCGAAAACTGACGGATGTTCAACCCCGTTGCCTTTTCAATTTTGTCCAAACGATACAAAAGGGTATTTCGGTGCATATACAGGTTGCGCGACGTCTCACTGACGTTCAGGCTGCTCTGCAAAAACGCCTCCGCCGTACCCAGCATTTCCTCGTCTTCGAAGATCTCTTTAAACTGATCGTCCGTCATTTCAGCAAAGTACTCCGTCAATTTGCTTTCGGGGATATCCTCCAGCATCTTGATAAGCAAAAATTCCCGATACGAATGCACGCTGCCCTTTATCTCGAACACGTCCGCATATCGAAGCGCGTTGTCCGCACGGGCATACGAGATCGCCGCGTCTTTTAACTCCCGCACCATCGGCCCGACCCCAGCCTGCACGTCGATCCCCAGTTCCTCGCGCAACGATTGCGTCAGGAATTCGGCATAATCGACAGTCGAACGATATTCGTTTTCGTCCTCACGCGCAAACTCGCCCGAAAATTTGACGAGTACACAATCAGTGTCGCTCATTTTCACAGCGGTGTCCAACGTATTGCCGCCGTATTGCTCGATCACGGCGATCGCCTCATCCATCTGCTTGGGGATACGCAACGCGATCACGAAACAGGATGCGCCCCGCACGGAATATTTTGTCATATATTTGTATATCCCCATCGACGAACATTCGCCCAACAAAATGCGCTTGAGATGCTCCGCCTTCGACAGTTCCACCTCTCGCTCGGACGCGCATTCGAGATATGCAGGTAGTAGCGTCGCATACTTTTTTTCTACTTCGCCCACGCCGTCGAGTACGCCCACGTACCCCACGCTTCTGCAAAGAAAACGAAAATACGTATGCTCGCCGTCGTCCGTTACACCCTCGAACGGTTTGTCGCATACAGGTATGCCTTTAGGCCTTGTATTCTCCGCGTAAAACGCCAGCTTCACCCCTAATTTTTCCGAGACTTCCTGCGCTGTTTTTTCCAATTCGGTCATACCTTCGACCCTCCTTCTGTGCCCCGCATACGGGTTTTGTTTTCTGCCGTAAAAGACTGTACGTAATTATTATACCGCAAACGCAAAAAATTTTCAAGAGTTTTCCCACCTGTTTTCATATATCGTAAATTTTCCTTGCATGAAACTTTGCCTTAATATGGATATTCTATCGCGGCCGAATCAATTTCAATTTGCTTATGCAAAAAAACTTAAACTTTTTCGAAGAAAATGCCAAAATTCCTTTACTTAACTATTGACATATTCGTCGAAAAGTGTTATAATACTTTAAAATGAATAGTTTAATTCCGCCCTGCTCTATTTTTGCGGCGGGAGGGAAAATCCAAAAAAAACTTTCAGGAGATTTGTTATGAGCAAAACCAATCAGAATCCTATGAACGTCGAAGCGGGAACCGCAGAGAAGAAGGATAAGAGTGTATTTTTCCGCATCCTCGCGGCACTCGTTGCCGTGCTTGGCATCGTTGCACTTGTCCTGCCTTTGAAGATCTATCCGGACTTCAATACAAAGAAATCCGTGTTTAGCGTGCTTTCTACCATCGGCTTCGGCGATAATCTTTCCAGACTTGCAAGCGTTGCCGTTGTTGCTTTGGCGGCATTCAGCGCAATCAGCGTTATTCTCAGCATCATTGCGATCATCGCGCCGAAGAAAGCAAGGGGCCTTCTTCGCACGGCTACCCTTCTTTTCACCATCGGTTGCGTTTGGCAGCTTGCTGCGACCAGCGGTCTTTCTACATACGTAAAGGGTGAAACGTCTATCGATTATATCGTCCTTGCGTTTACGCTTGTTTCCTTAATTGTTTATTGTTGCTTTGCTTTTGCTAGAGCAGGTAGAGGCGGCGTTGTCAGTCTTGTTCAATTCCTTCTCACGGCAGCTTTCACCGTTTTCTTTATCGACGCGATTGCAGATGCAGGACAGGACAAATTCGCGACGATCTCCGATCTTCTTACCGTTATTTTTGCTTTGGTAGCCGTTGCGGCGCTTAACTTGGCAATTTCCGTACTTCGCATCCAGTGCAAGAAAGGTATCGTTTTCGACATCGTTCGTTATGCGAGCCAGTTGGTTCTCGCTGTCGTATTATTCGTTCTCGCCTCCGGCGTAGGTAGCGACACGTTGCCCCTCTTCCTTATCGTTGCGATTGCAATTTCCGTTGTTCAGATCATTATCGCGATTATTCAGAAACGGGTTGCTTGTGTGAAAGCGCCCGCTGGAAAAGAAGCAAAGAACGAAGTGGCTAAAGAGTCCGCCGAAAAGGATTGCAAGATCTGCCCCGCTGAAGAATATGCCGAAGCATACGCATATACCGGCGGCCCCGTTGGTGGCGTTGAAATGGCTGAAGAAGTTAACCCTGCAGCTACGGCCGGTTACGATTATTACAACAGCAAATCTTACGATCCGTTCATCGCGATCCTTACCGATGAAGAAAGAAATCAGTTCACCGAACTTTACATCTTGAGATGCGAAGGCTCTATGCCCGAGATTCCCGAATATAAAGTAGGTGAGGACAACGCAGAGTTCTTCCGCAAAGTATTCATCTATCTCGGTCAGTACAGAGATCGTATTCCCGATGAACTTCTTGCGAAGATGTATAAATACTCGACGAAAGTTTCGTAAAGCTTTATTCTCTTGAAATATAAAGAACCGACCGTGCGTCGGTTCTTTTTGTATCAAAATAAAAAATCAAAGGAGGGTGATGCCCTCCTTTGATATAACAGATCAAAGCTCTTCCGTCTGTCGTATCCGAATCTTTACGCGGATCCCTCCGTCGTCCGCCGCAAGAAATTCTTCACACATCGCTTTAACGAGGAACAATCCTCTGCCGTTTTCGGAAAACACCTCCGCACAAGCGGGCATTTCCGGCGGCGTGAACGTATTGTCGGACAAGATCTTTAACACGATACACCCGTCCTTGATCTCGCCGTGCAGTCTTGCTTCCCCTTTCTCGTGTCGCAAAACGTTCCCCAGCAACTCGCACGCAACCAGTTTGCTGTCGAACACATATTCTTCCGGTACGTCCCGAGAGGACAAAAATTCACAAAGACTGTCTACGGCTTCTTTCAACGTAGCGTAATTTTTTATCTCAAAAACCATTTTTATCCTCCTGTTTATTTTATCTATTCTTGCCGCTCCAATCAAGCGTCAAGGGACATAGCGCCTTGTTATTAAAACGCATCCTTCAGGCTTTCCCGTAACCGACCCAACAGCTTACGTTCCATACGCGACACGAACATCTGCGACACCCCCAGCCGTTTTGCCGTTTCACTCTGCGACAATTCGTCTACGTAACGGTACTTGATAAGCGCCTTTTCCGTGTCCGAAAAATCTATCATCGCCGCCCGAAGCGCTTCTTTGGTTTCGAATTTTTCATACTTGTCATCACTGTCCGGCAACAGCGCGTACAGAGATCCGGCTTCACCGTCCTCCCCCGCCGCCATGCCGTCCAACGAAACCGTGCCGCCGACTTCCAACGCGCGTACCACTTCTTCTTCAGACAGCGTCAACGCCTCAGAGATCGCTTTTACAGTCGGTTTTATACCGTTTTTCGCTTCGTATTCCAAAGAAAAATTCCGTACGGAAGCGCTGATCTCGCTGAGTCTCCGCGGCAACTTTATCATTCTCGACTTATCGCGGAAATAATTTTTGATCTCTCCCGTGATCGTCGGTGTGATAAAGGTCGAAAACTGCATACCGAGATCGGGGTCGAATCGATCGATACCACGCAAAAGCGCATAAGATGCAACTTGTTTGAGATCGTCGTACTCAACGCCGCGTCCAACGAATTTTTTCGCAAGAATGTCGGCTATGTAGAGATACTTCTCGGCGATGGCGTTTCTTATGTCGACGTCGCCCGTCTCTTTATAACGCTTAAACAGCTCGTTAATCTCCGCCATCATCAACCCTCGAAGACAATTTTTTGCACTCTGCCATCGGCGTCTTTTACAAAATCCACCTCACCGAGCAAAGCGGCAAGCAACGCGCGGGAGATTTCCTCCTCCAACGCCTCTTCCTTTTCTCCGATAAGTCGCTTGCCTTCCACTGCGCACCCCAGCTTTTCTCCAACGGAAAAATCAATGCTTGCTTCGCGAAATCCGTTGCGCTTTAAAATCAATAAGCTTTCCGTGACACACACCTTGAAATCCTCCGCGGAATCCACGTCAAATCCGGCAAGAGCGCAAAGCCCGCCCGTCGTCAAACGTACAGTTGTCAGATATTCGCCCGTAAGAGGCAACGTTACCGAAAATTTTCCCATGATATTCTCCTTATGGTCGCTTTAAACTTTTAAAAACATATGACCGCGCGCATCCGCGCTGTTATGCGATCTCGATAATCGAATCTAACGAACAGATTAGAAACAGCTTTTTGATCTTGGGTTGCAAACCGATCAACGTCATTTTATATCCGTCCTGCTTAACGGTCTTGAGAATCTTGACAAACGTCCCCAGCGTGGTGCTGTCGATAAAGTTGAGATTTTCACAATCAAAAAGCACATTTTCGGGCGTCGTCCTATATCCGTCCATGACCGCATTATAAAACGCCTCCGCATTGCCCAGATCGATGTCCCCGGACAGCGCAATGCGCAATTTGCCGTCTTCCGATCCGATAATTTTTACTTCTTCCATAGGTCTTTCCTCCTAAATAAGAATTTATTTCCGTTTTGCCGTGGGTATTCCCACAAAGCTCTTACATTTTGCCACGCCGTTTGTAGCGTAGCTATCTTTTTTACTTCCACAATATATATACCGCGGAATCGCCCTCGTTTAAACAATTCCGCGGTATTTTCTTTTTTATGCTAAAATGGGAAACAAATTGAACAGCACCCCGATAACGACCGACAGCGCGTAACACACGCCGATAAGGATGAGATTCCGCTTCCATTGACGAGTATTTTTCAACAAAACGACAAAGCCCATACCGGCGTTACAGCAAAGCCCCGCCACGCACGACCCGAACGCGATTCCGCCACTCAAAAACGCCTCCGTCAGCACAACGCTAGACGCGCAGTTGGGGATCAGCCCGATCGCGCAGGCAATAAACGGCTGAACGAAACGGTTGCGGTTCATAAATCCGATAAAAACGTCCTCGCCAACGCCGTGAATGATCGCCGTCAAAACGAAATTTACGAGGAAGATAAATGCGGCTACCTTCAGCGCATGCAACAGCGGATATACAATATAATTCATCCACGGCCGCCGCGCGTCGTGTTCACGCCCGCACGAACAACGCACCTCCACGTCCTTTTCCTCGAGATATCTTTGTATAAAAATTTCATGCACCGTATCCGAAGCTCTTCCACACCCTTCGGGCATTTCAACGCATACCTGCCTACGCCCTATCCACTTCATCAGAAGGTCCGCGCCATATCCGACGACAACACCGATGACGATCTTCGACACTAGCATAGGCAATACCCATACCGCGCCTTCGCCCGAGGAAAGCATGATGATGAACGCCTCGTCGCTGGTTGCGAAAAAGATAGCAAGCAACGTGCCGATCGTGATATATTTTTGTTCGTACAGCTTCGCCGCCATGATGGAAAAACCGCATTGCGGGATCAGCCCCGTCGCCGCGCCGACAACGGGTCCCAATTTTCCTCCGAAGCGGTTTGCCTGCTTTAAATTGGTCTTGTTTTCCAGTAGCTCAATGAGTATATACATCAACAGTATCCACGGCAACAGCGGTAGCGTATCCTCCACCGCGTGAAGCAGGATCTCAACAAAATGTTCCATAAATCACGTCTCCGTTTTCAGTTTTGCCGCGCGGCTCTGCACCGTTTCCAGCGTCGCCGTCAAAGGAATGGACGCCTTCGCCGTCAGCGACATCTCCGCAAAATTCCCCAACCGATATTGCACTAAACCCTCCGAGGCGATCATTGCCGCATTGTCCGTACAATACCGCTTTTCGGGCAATACCAACCGCAGACCGCGTTTTCCGCAGGCCACTTTTAGACTGTTACGAAGATAGGTATTCGCCGCGACGCCTCCGCCGACGGTCACGCAAGTCGCCTGTTTTTCCTCCGCCGCCTGCATGGTCTTTTCTACCAATACGTCGATCGCCGCACATTGGAAAGACGCCGCCACGTCCGCTTTAGAATACGTTTCGCCCTTTTGATCTTTAGTATGGCAATAATTGATCACCGCCGTTTTTAAACCGCTGTACGAAAAATTATATCCGCCCCCGCCTTTCAGCATCTTCGGCATCGGCACGTTCGCCACGCCGTCAAGTGCGCACCGCTCGATATTCGGACCGCCGGGATATTGCAACCCCAAAACCCGCGCCACTTTATCGAACGCTTCACCCGCTGCGTCGTCAAGCGTCGCGCCGAGGATCTCGAATTCCGCTTCCGATTTCGTATACAATACCGCAGTATGTCCGCCGCTGGCAAGCAACGTAACAAAGGGCGGCTTCAACTCGGGAGAATCCAAATACGCCGCCGCCAAGTGCCCACGAATATGGTTGACGGCGATCAAAGGCTTATTCAGCGCATATGCAAACGCTTTTGCAAAAGACACGCCGACGAGCAACGCACCGAGCAGCCCTGCACCGTAAGTCACCGCTACCGCATCGATATCTTGATAGGTGATACCCGCATTTTTTACGGCGTTTTCAACGACTTTTGCGACGTAATCGGTATGCGCGCGCGACGCTATCTCCGGCACGACGCCGCCGTAGAGTGCCTGGATCTTCGCCGACGACGCAATCTCGTCAGACAGAATTTTTCTACCGCGAATGACCGCCGCCGCCGTTTCGTCGCAAGAGGTTTCAATTCCGAGAATGATCGGTTCGGGTTTATTTAAGTCAATATTTTTAACAGGATCGTACATAATGATCTTCCTTGGATAACGTTTACTTTGGGGCTCTTTCATGGACTCTGCCCACACCCGCAAGGAACCGGCGTTCCGCCGGATCGTATTAAGAGTCAAGAGGCATTGCCTCTTGTGGGAGGTTGAGGGCAAAGCCCTCGCATAGTATGCCTTTATAAGCAAGCTTCCGCTTGCGCGAATACGCCTTCGGCGTTGATGCGTTGCTTTGCAACGCAATAAAATAACGCAAAACTGCGTTTTGCTTTCTTGGGGCTAAAAGTCTATGGAGCTCCGCTCCATACCTCGGCAAGGGCTTCCGCCCCTGCACCCTGATAAGGGACCACGTCCCTTAACCCTTAACTTGGTCCAGTGAGAAAAACGTTCTGAAAAGCAACATAGCACGGTGGGGGTAAAGCTCTTTTCCTCACCAACGAGAGATAGAAAAGTCTAGATGCAACGGTACGTTGCCGTCAGAAAAGGGGCGGTCATCTCATACCTGCCCCTTCATTTAGCATTTTACGCTTTCTTCAAATAGTCGATGATAAAGCCTTGAATATCGCCGTCCATGACGCTTTGAATGTCACCCTTTTCATAACCCGTGCGGTGATCTTTCGCCATCGTGTACGGACAGAATACGTACGAACGGATCTGCGAACCCCATTCGATCTTTTTCACGTCGCCTTTCATCTCCGCCGCTTCCGCCATACGCTGTTCGATCTTCTTTTCCAACAGCTTCGAACGCAACATGTTGAAACACATTGCCTTGTTCTGTAATTGCGAACGCTCGTTCTGGCACTGTACCACGATCCCAGTCGGAAAATGCGTGATACGTACCGCCGAAGCGACTTTATTGACGTTCTGTCCGCCTGCGCCACCAGAATGATAAATATCGATACGGATATCGTCATCGTTGATCTCTACTTCGTTGTCGTCCTCGACCTCGGGCATTACTTCAAGAGAACAAAAAGAGGTCTGACGGCGTTTGTTCGCGTCGAAAGGCGAGATACGCACCAAACGGTGCACGCCCATCTCCGCTTTGAGGTATCCGTACGCATTTTCGCCTTCCACACGGAAATCTACGCTCTTAAAACCTGCGCCGTCGCCCGGTTCACGGTCGATCTCGTACACCTTAAAGCCCATTTTCTCACAATAGCGCGTATACATGCGGTACAACATCTGACACCAATCACAAGCCTCCGTACCACCCGCACCCGCATGCAACGAAAGCATTGCGTTATGATTGTCGTACGGACCTTTCAGGATCGCGCGGATACGCATATCCTCGATATCCTTTTCCGCAATCGAAAGCATTTCGTCCAGCTCGGCGATCAGGCTCTCATCCTCCGTTTCTTCAATGAGATCGATAACGTCCTCTGCGTCCGTCAACGCCGCCGCCCCTTTCTCATACGAAGTGATCTTGTTGCGGATCGCGGAGATCTCTCGTCCGATCTTGGTGGATCTCTCCAGATCCTGCCAGATCTCCGGGCTCTCCTGCTCCTTTTCAAGCTCTGCAAGGCGAGGACGCAAATGCTCGATATCCAACGCGTATTCCGCTTCCTTCAGAGTTTCACGCATACCTTGTATTTTCAATCTGTAATCGTCTGCTTTGAACATAATTTTTCCTTATTTGTTTTCCGAGTCCTGCTCAGCGCTCTTCGCCTCAGGCTTCGCTTGCTGATCGACCGCCGCCTGACGCTGTGCTTGCTGTTGCTCGAGCATCGCCTGACGTTGCGCTTGTTGATGCTCCAACATCGCTTGACGCTGTGCCATCGCATCCTTGAACGAGCTCATGTCCGTGATCGGGGAGGGCATCTGTCTTCTGAATGAACGCTGGGGACGAAGCGCTTCGCCGTTTGCCGCAGAAGCAGCGGTTTGTGCGCCATTTGCCGCTGCTGTGCGGTTAAGCTGCGCCGTCTGCATGGGCTGGACTACTTGTACGGGAGGTCGCACCTCGACCTTGACCTTCAACAACACGCTGATCGTCGTACGTTGGATACGTTCTACCATTTCGTCGAACATGTCGAAGCCTTCCTGTTTATACGAAATGATCGGGTCTACCTGACCGTACGCGCGCAGACTGATACCCTTTCTCAACTGATCCATCGCATCGATGTGATCGATCCAGTTTCTGTCTACCGTCATCAGCAACACTCTACGCTCTACCGAATTGAAATCGATACCCGCTTCTTTCAGCTCTGCAATCTTCTTTTCGTATTCCTTTGCGACTTTATTGGAGATCTTCTTAAGCGCCAACTCATAATCCCACTTCATCAGTTTTTCGCGGGTCACGTAATTCGTGCCTTCGGGCAATACCTTCGCTTCAAGTGCCGCGTTGAGTTCGACCTCGTTCCAAAGCTCGGGCATATCATCTACGTTGACCGCCGCGGAAACGGTTTCCGCAACGTAATCGGGAATATACTTCAATACTTGCTCGTGTACGTCGCCGCCGCGAAGCACGTTCATACGTTCATCGTACATCAGCATACGCTGCTTGTTCATGACGTCGTCATACTGCAATACGTTTTTACGAATACCGAAGTTTCTACCTTCGATGTTCTTCTGCGCATTTTCGATGCCGTGCGAAAGCATCTTCGATTCCAGACAGGTGTCCTCGTCGATTTTGAACGCGTTGTACAGCGTCTTCATTCTCTCGCCGCCAAAACGCATAACGAGCTCGTCTTCAAGGGAAAGGAAGAATACGGACATACCGATATCGCCCTGACGACCGGAACGGCCACGCAGCTGGTTATCGATACGACGGGATTCGTGACGCTCGGTACCAATGATGCAAAGGCCGCCCGCCGCGATGACCTGTTCTTTTTCTTTGTCCGTCTGCTCTTTGTAGATCGCATACACTTTCTTGTATCTCTCACGGAGCTCCAGAATGTTCTCGGGTACGTCCGTGATATACATACTCATTGCCAGCTCGATATCCTCGTGGTTTGCACCCTCTTCTCTCAAACGCTTTTTCGCAAGATATTCGGGGTTACCGCCAAGCAGGATATCGGTACCACGACCGGCCATGTTGGTGGAAATGGTGACGGCATTCAATCTGCCCGCCTGCGCAACGATCTCCGCTTCGCGTTCGTGATTTTTCGCGTTGAGGATATTATGCTTTACGCCGTTTTTCTTCAACAAACGGGAGATCTCTTCCGATTTATCGACGGAGGACGTACCCACAAGAATGGGCTGACCGCTTTCGTGGCGTTTCATAATCTCGTCCACGATCGCGCGCTTTTTACCGTTGACCGTCGAATATACTCTGTCCGGAAGATCTACACGCTGGATCGGACGATTGGTGGGGATCTCCACAACGTCGAGCGAATAGATGGTCCTGAATTCTGCTTCTTCCGTTTTCGCCGTACCCGTCATACCCGACAGTTTTTTATACAAACGGAAATAATTCTGGAACGTAATGGTCGCATACGTCTTGTTTTCACTGCGTACTTCCACCCCTTCCTTCGCTTCGATCGCCTGATGCAGACCGTCGGAATATCTACGCCCGTCCATCAAACGGCCCGTAAATTCGTCCACGATGACAATCTCCATGCCCTTATCCGTTTCTTTTACGATATAATCTTCGTCGAGATGGAACAGCTTATGCGCCTTGAGCGCCTGCTGGATATGATGGTTGAGGTCGGCGTGTTCGATCTCCGCGATGTTGTCGATATGGAAAAACCTCTCCGCCTTTCTCGCGCCGCTGTCGGTAAGTTCGACCGTCTTATCTTTACGGTTGATGATATAATCCCAATCCTTCGCCGCCGCCAAAGATTTTTTACCTTCGGGCGCAGCCAAAGCCGCCGCAGCTCTCTTTTCCGCAAGCTCCGCTTCATAATTGGCCTGCTCTTCAAGGGTCATCGTCGTATAATCGACTTCCTCTTCCTCGTCGTCCGCGTCGTCTACAACAACCTTTTTCTTATTCTTCTTATTTTTCTTTTTCTGCAAGCGCTGCGCTTCCAACGCCGCGTCCTGTTCTTCCTTCAGCTCGTCGTCAAAACCGCCTGAAAGGGTACGCACCAGCTTATCTACCTGCACGTACAGATCGGAAGATTTTTCACCCTTACCCGAAATGATAAGCGGAGTTCTCGCTTCATCGATGAGAATAGAATCGACTTCGTCGACAATGGCAAACGACAGATCGCGCTGTACCATCTTCGCCAGATCGGTCTTAAGATTATCACGAAGATAATCAAAACCGAATTCGTTATTCGTACCGTAAACGATATCGCATTTGTATGCTTCACGCTTTTCGTCGTCCTCCATACCGGGTACGACAACGCCGACGGTAAGCCCCATAAATTTATGGACTTTTCCCATCCATTCCGCGTCACGTTTTGCAAGATAATCGTTAACGGTGACGATATGCACGCTCTTGCCCGTCAGCGCGTTAAGGTATGCGGGCAACGTGGAAACGAGGGTCTTACCTTCACCCG
>JBGVRF010000120.1:0-10138 GCA_045128175.1 Candidatus Scatosoma sp. | reverse complement strand
TCCCGCTCCAAAAATAAAGACACCCCCAAGGGTGTCTTTATTTTTGGTTTACCGAACCAAAACGAGATTCGAGGCTCTCGTAACAACGGGAGTCTTGCCGAAAAAGGGTAAAAATGAGCAAGAAAAATTTCCGAGGCGTGTAAAATTTACCTTTTAAAAGCAAAATTTTTACAAAATATTAACACCAAAAGTGTATAATATAAAAAATAGATTTATTGTAAGGCTAAGGAGGCGTAAACAAATGAACGCGATCGAAATCAGAAACTTATCGAAAAGTTTTCGCGGTATGTATGCGGTCGACAATCTGAATATGACCGTTCCCGTCGGGGCGATCTACGGCTTTATCGGGGAAAACGGAAGCGGAAAATCCACGACGGAAAAGCTTATCTGCGGACACCTTGTTCCGGACGGCGGGGAGATCAAGCTGTTCGGCAGAGACTATACTGATCCCGGCGTGCGGGTACGCGTCGGTGCCTTGATCGAAAACGCAGGCTGTTTCCCAAACTCCAGTGTGTGGGATAACTTGATGATGCAAGCCATCAACCTCGGACTTGAAAATCCCGCAGAGGAAATCAACAGAGTGCTTCAAATCGTCCGAATGGAAGATTCCGCCCGTATCAAATTCAAAAGCTGTTCGCTCGGTATGAAACAGCGTATCGGCATTGCAATGGTGCTACTCGGCGATCCCGCGTTGCTGATCTTGGACGAACCGATCAACGGGCTGGACACGGACGGCATGAAGATCATGCGAGAGATCTTGATCGACATTACGCAAAAATACGGCTGTACCGTTCTCATCTCCTCGCACATTCTCGGAGAGCTTGAAAAGATCGCCACGCATTACGGCATCATCCGTCAAGGCAAAATGATCCAGGAGCTTTCCGCGAAGGATATGGGAAAGCAGAGCGCGTGTTTTCGTATCCGTCAGAACGAAAGATATGAAAGGCGCCAAAGCTGTTTTGCGGAAAAAATTCGACAACGTTCGGGAAGAGGAAGAGTATCTTCGGATATACGACGTGGACGATACGGAAACGATCGTAGACTACCTGTATAAAAACGGATACGTTGTGAACGAGATAAAGAAAAACAAAATCGGTTTGGAAGAATATTATATCGAACTGATGTCGAAAAAGGAGGGCAAATAACGTGGAAACGGTAAAAGAGGTGAAATTCGAATCACAAAGCTTTGGAAAAAGATTAAAAAGTATGTTATCCGTGGATTTTCGGAGAATGTTTACCATGCCGCTCTTCTATATCATGGCGGGTATCAGTTTTGTGATCCCGATCCTGGTGGTTGTAATGACGTCGATGATGGCGGGTACCACTACGGTAGATCCGACGACGGGCGTGGAGACGGTTATGGAAGGCTTTACCAACGCATGGCAATCCATCGGCTCGTTCAGCGGCGAAGGCGCTGCAATGTCTATGGATTTAACGAGTATGTGTAACATAAATATGATGTATTTTTTAGCGGCGGTTTTGGTTTGCTTGTTCGTTGCCGAAGATTTCAGAAGCGGCTATGCGAAAAATCTCTTCACCGTACGTTCGAAGAAAACGGACTACGTCATATCCAAAACCTTGATAGGGTTTGTCTGTGGCGTTTGTATGCTACTTGCATATTTCATCGGGGCGATGATCGGAGGCGCGATCGCAGGACTTCCTTTTGACGCGGGAAAGGCTGGCGTCGGCGGGATCATTATGTGTATGCTGTCAAAGATATTTTTAATGTTGGTATTCGTTTCGATCTATTTGGTGATGAGCGTTGCGGCTAAACAAAAAGCATGGCTTTCGATCTTATTGTCGCTGGGTGCAAGTATGTTGCTTTTCACGATGATACCGATGATGACGCCACTTGATTCGGGGATCGTAAACGTCGTTATGTGTTTGGTGGGCGGCGCGTTGTTCGCCGTAGGGATCGGGGCGATCAGCAACGTAGTGCTGAGAAAAACGAGTTTGGTATAAAAATATATTGAAGAACGAAAGATTCTATAACGTCGGGATTTTTTTCTGTATCCGCACATTATAGAATCTTTTTGTATTATGGGACTGATCGCAAGACGAGAAAGACGCGTATTTTGCAAAAACTCTTGATATCCTCTTGATTTTATGGTATAATGATAGTATCGCCCCGTACGGTCGTTTCGCGTAACCGGAATTGCGGTCAAGACGTATTCGATCGGATTTTTACGGATAGTAAAAAATAAAAAGCAACGTTTTGAACGTTGGATAAACAGGAGAATAAAATTATGAGAAAAAATTTAAAAGCAAAAGCGTACGTTTACCCATTGCCTGTACTGATCGTCGGCACGTATGACGAGAACGGAGTTCCCGACGCTATGAATGCGGCGTGGGGAACGGTTTGCGATACGGCACAGGTTTCCATTTGTTTGAGTGCGACGCATAAAACGGTGGAAAATCTTTTAAAAACGAAGGCGTTTACGGTAGCGATCGCCGACGCGAAAAACGTCGTTCCCGCCGATTACGTTGGCGTGGTTTCGGGTAACCAGGTATGCGATAAACTCGCAAAAACGGGCTGGCATACCACAAAGAGCGAGTTTGTCAACGCGCCGATCATCGAAGAGCTGCCGCTTGTTCTGGAATGTAAGCTTGTCAGCTATGATACGGAAACGGAGATTTGTATCGGCGAAGTTGTCAATGTCAATGTGGACGACAGCATTTTGGACGCAAACGGCAAAATCGATCTGACGAAATTTGAGCCCATTTGTTACGATTGCGACACGCATGGATATTATAAGCTTGGCGAAAAGGTCGGTAAGGCATTTTCCGACGGATTAAAGTTGAAATAAGAGGCCGGTATGATTATTAAATTCGACGAGATAAAAGAGACGGAACTGAAAGCGTTTTACGGTGGCGAAGGCGCGCTTATCGCCAATATGTACGTGGACGAGAAAAATAAAATTTTGCGCGGTAAACTCGTACCTGGTGCCACCATTGGCTTGCATAGACACGTTCCTTCTTCGGAAATCATCTTTATTCTTTCAGGGAAGGGTAAAGCGATTTGCGACGGAACGGAAGAGTTTTTATCGGCAGGCGATTGCCATTATTGCCCGAAGGGGAGCGAGCATACGCTGATCAACGTCGGAAAAGACGATTTGTGTTTCTATGCCGTCGTTCCGCAACAGTAAGGAATAAATAACGGATTTTTTCTTTTTATGTTTCTTTTTTATGCTCTTTTACAAAAAAATGTTGAGATATTTTTCCCATATCCCAACATTTATTATAAACCGATAAGAACTTTGTTTTAACGCTGTTTCCACCGATTTTATTCAGTTTAATCGTCGTTGCACTTCGTCATATAACGGTCTTGTACGCTGTTTGTTAGGCATCAACTCCGATAACGCGTTCTTTTCCGAAAGCTTTCACGCATAAAGAGGCGACGGTGGAGGAAACTTTACCGCCCGATACCTACAACTTCGTTACAGTCGTTACCGTTTTCATCGAACCATTTTTTTATCCATTTGATGATTGCATTACGGCGTTATTTTTACGTCAAACATAGCGTTATACCCCGAACAGCAATTCGCCGTAAGTGGGATAGCACCAATAGTCTGCCGCGACAAGATTTTCAAGTTTATCCACAAAGGAACGGAGCGTTTCCATTTTGCTTAAAACTTCATCTTTATAATACAGTGAAAGAGCCTCTACGTTTTCGATTGAACTCGTACCTGCTACCGCCGTTTCCAAAGCTTTCGTTGCGTAATACGCTTTGTCGGACAGCTCGTTGATTTCATTCAAAGTTTCATTTTCGTAGGCAAAGCCCTTATTTCCGCGTGCTTTCTTTGCAATAACCGTGTCATCCAAAACCTTTGCGTATTTGCTCACGCAGGGAAGAATATCTTTCTTTGCCATATCGAGCATTGTGCAAGCTTCGATATGGATCAGTTTGCAATAGCTTTCCTGCAAAATTTCAAGACGGGAACGGATCTCGACAGCGGTAAATACTTTATGCGAAGTGAAAAGCTTGATATTTTTTTCATGTGCGAAATAGGGGAGAGCTTCTGGTGTGGTTTTTAAGTTGAGAAGACCGCGTTTTTCCGCTTCTTTGAGCCACGCCTCGTCATAGCCGTTGCCGTTAAAGATAATGCGCTTGTGCTTGGTGATTGTTTTCTTGATAAGTTCGTGCAGGGCGTTTTCAAAGTTTTCTACGCCTTCCAAAGCGTCAGCAAACTGTTTGAGCGTTTCCGCAACCGCCGTATTGAGTACGATATTCGGAGTGGAAACGGAAGCGGACGAGCCGAGCATACGGAACTCAAATTTGTTGCCTGTGAACGCAAACGGCGAAGTACGGTTGCGATCCGTAGTGTCCTTGGGGAATTTCGGCAGGGTATGCACGCCGATTCTCATCAGTTCTTTTTCTTTTGCTCCGTAAGGTTCGTCCTTTTCGATCGCTTCCAAAATTTCCGTAAGTTCGCTACCCAAGAACATAGAAACGACGGCGGGCGGAGCTTCGTTCGCGCCGAGTCTGTGATCGTTTCCCGCACTTGCGACGGAAATACGGAGAAGATCCTGATAATCGTCTACCGCCTTGATAACGGCGCAAAGGAACAAGAGGAATTGCGCGTTTTCGTAAGGCGTGTCGCCGGGTTCGAGAAGATTTACGCCCGTGTTTGTGGAGATCGACCAATTGTTATGCTTACCGCTACCGTTTACACCCGCAAACGGCTTTTCGTGTAAAAGGCAAACAAGACCGTGTTTCTGCGCGACCTTTTGCATAATTTCCATAGTGAGCTGGTTATGGTCGGCGGCGATATTCGTCGTGGTAAAGACAGGGGCAAGTTCGTGTTGCGCGGGCGCGACCTCGTTATGTTCCGTTTTGGCGAGAATACCGAGTTTCCAAAGCTCCTCGTTCAGATCTTTCATAAATGCTTGTACACGGGGCTTGATTACGCCGAAATAATGATCTTCGAGCTCTTGACCTTTGGGTGGCTTTGCGCCGAAAAGGGTACGCCCTGTGTAGATAAGGTCTTTTCTCTTTTTGAACGTTTCCCGATCGACGAGGAAGTATTCCTGTTCGGGGCCTACCGTCGTTTTTACGGAGGTTACGTCTGCATTCCCAAACAGTTTCAAAACGCGGAGTGCCTGACGGTTAATAGCTTCCATTGAACGCAATAGAGGTGTTTTCTTATCAAGTGCCTCGCCGCCGTAGGAGCAGAACGCAGTGGGAATACAAAGTACGCCGTCTTTGATAAAGGCGTATGACGTTGCGTCCCAAGCAGTATATCCGCGCGCTTCAAAGGTGGCGCGTAAGCCCCCCGAAGGGAAAGAGGAAGCGTCAGGTTCGCCACGGATAAGTTCTTTTCCCGAAAATTCCATGATAACCTTACCGCCTTCTTCGGGGGAGATAAAGCTGTCATGTTTTTCGGCGGTAATCCCTGTCATAGGCTGAAACCAATGTGTGAAATGAGTTGCGCCAAGCGATACCGCCCAGTCTTTCATAGCGGTCGCTACGGCGTTGGCGACAGACAGATCGAGGCTTCTGCCGTCTTTGATCGTGCGCTTTAACGACTTGTAAACGTCGGAGGAAAGCTTTTCTTTCATTACCTTGTCGTCGAATACGAGGGAACCAAAATATTCGGATACGAGTTTCATAAATATGTACCTCACTAAAAAATAGAATACAAATAAAAAAGGGCAAAGACGCCACGGGAACCCCCATAGCGTCTTTGCTATCGTTAAAAATATTTTATTCTTTTTTTAAGGAAATGTCAACGATTTGAATGAGATTTCATTATTCGTTGTCGTTATGGAAAGGTTAAAAAATCGTTATGGGAAAACGACTTGCAAATATTTGACAGTTTATTTTCCGAGTGATAAAATATAAAAAATGAACAAAGGCGTTCATTCTTTGGTATGTTTTTGCGTACAAAAGAATGGACGCGTTTTTATTTCGGAGGCTAATTATGGAAAAGGAAGGCGAGGTTCGTATTCCGTCCGGCTGTGCGATCGCAGCCGTGATCGACCGTGAGGGAAAGAAAACAGACGGCTCTTTGATCGTGAACGCGATGAAACCTATGCACGACCGTTCCAACGGCTTGGGCGGCGGTTTCGCCGCATACGGCATTTATCCGCAATATAAAGAATTGTACGCGTTGCACGTATTTTACGAGAGTGTAAAGTCGAAAGAGGAAAGCGAAACGTATTTAAATAAAGTTTTCGACGTGGAAAATCTTTCCAAAATCCCCACGCGTCAAGTGAAAGGAATCATGGATGCACCGCTGATTTGGCGGTATTTCGTTTCGCCCGATCATAACGGGCTGAAAGATAGTCAGCTTGATGAAAAAGAATACGTTGCGCGCGCCGTCTTTTACGTCAATACAAAAATAGAGGGCGCTTACGTATTTTCCAGCGGCAAAAATATGGGCGTATTCAAAGCGCTGGGTTATCCTGAGGACGTGGGCGAGTTTTACCGCCTCGACGAATATGAAGGTTACGCTTGGACGGCACACGGACGGTATCCGACAAATACGCCGGGTTGGTGGGGAGGCGCGCATCCGTTTGCGTTGCTTGATTATACGATCGTGCATAACGGGGAAATTTCTTCCTACGACGCAAATCGCCGTTTTATTGAAATGTACGGATATAAATGCACCTTGCAAACGGATACGGAAGTTTTTACCTATATTGCCGATTATCTTTTGAGAAAGCAAGGTTTAACGTTGAACGAGTTTGCAAGCGTGATCGCCGCGCCATTTTGGACGACGATAGAGGGAATGGAAGAAAAACACAAGGCAATGCATACGTATCTTCGCAACGTATATTCGGGACTTTTGGTAACGGGTCCTTTTTCGATTATTCTCGGTTTTGACGGCGGTTTGATGGCGTTGAATGACAGATTAAAGCTTCGTTCGCTTGTGGTTGGCGAAAAGGGCAGTACAGTATATATGGCAAGCGAAGAATGTTCTATCCGCGCGATGTGTCCCGAAGCGGAAAATTTGTACGCGCCCAAAGGCGGCGAGCCTGTGATCGTGAAAGCAAAGGAGGGTAAATATTGATGGATTACGTTTATCCGGAATTTGAAATCGTTTGCAATAGGGAAAAGTGCATTTCCTGCAAACGCTGTATGAAAGAATGCGCGAACGGCGTTTACCGTTTCGACGAAAAGAGAAAAATGGTCGTAAGCGACGATGCAAAATGCGTGAATTGTCGGCGTTGCGTTACCTTTTGTCCCACGCGGGCTTTGAAAATCGTCAAAAACGATTGTGTAATGAAAGAGAACGCAAATTGGTCAGTTGCTTCGGTAAACGAGATCTATAAGCAAGCGCAAAGCGGCGGCGTGCTGTTATCGTCTATGGGCAATCCCAACGCCTTGCCCGTGTATTTTGATAAAATTCTCGTCAACGCCTCGCAAGTTACCAATCCGCCCATAGATCCCTTGCGCGAACCGATGGAAACGCAGGTGTTTTTAGGCAAAAAGCCGACTGCGATGAAACGCAATAAAAACGGCGAGCTGGTATATGAAACCGCTCCGCAATTAAAGATTTCAATGCCGATCTTGTTTGCGGGGATGTCTTACGGCGCGATCAGCTATAATGCGCACGAAAGTCTTGCAAGGGCGGCGAAAGAGCTCGGAACGTATTATAATACGGGAGAGGGCGGTTTACACGAGGACTTTTACACATACGGCGATAATACGATCGTGCAGGTGGCGTCAGGGCGTTTCGGCGTGCATAAAGAATACTTGGAAGCGGGCGCGGCGATCGAGATCAAAATGGGGCAGGGCGCAAAGCCGGGCATAGGCGGTCATTTGCCGGGGGCAAAAATCGTCGGCGACGTTTCGAGAACGCGTATGATTCCCGAGGGAGCGGACGCAATCTCGCCTGCCCCCCATCACGATATTTATTCTATCGAGGATTTACGTCAGCTCGTCTATTCCTTAAAGGAGGCGACGGAATATAAAAAGCCGATCATTGTAAAAGTGGCGGCGGTACATAATATTGCGGCGATCGCAAGCGGTATTGCAAGAAGCGGTGCGGATATTATCGCCATAGACGGTTTTCGCGGCGGTACGGGTGCGGCTCCGACAAGAATACGGGATAACGTGGGGATTCCAATTGAGCTTGCGCTTGCAAGCGTAGATCAAAGGTTGCGGGAAGAAGGGATCCGAAACGATATTTCCGTAATCGTCGGAGGAAGTATTCGTTCTTCCGCAGACGTAGTGAAGGCGATCGCGCTTGGCGCGGATGCTTGTTATATCGGTACGGCTGCGTTACTCGCGCTCGGTTGTCATCTTTGTAGAGATTGCAGAAGCGGCAATTGTAATTGGGGTATCGCAACGCAAAAGCCCGACCTCGTAAAGCGGCTCAACGCAGACATGGGTACCGCAAATCTTGTCAATTTGCTTACCGCGTGGAATCACGAGATCAAAGAAATGATGGGCGGTATGGGTATCAATTCGATAGAGGCTTTGCGCGGAAATCGGCTTATGCTCCGCGGAATCGGCTTAACGCAGAAGGAATTGGATATACTCGGCATACTGCACGCAGGAGAGTAATATGAAGATAAACGCTGAAAATCAAAATTTTGAAACGTTGAACGGGCAAATCCGCTCGGCGGCGGAGAAAGAGATCGAAATAGAAAATTGTTTGGGACATCGTTATATCGGTTGCGGTTTGTCGGATAAGAAAATTACGGTAAACGGCATTTCGGGCAATGCGCTCGGCGCATATCTGAACGGTGGAGAGATCGTATTAAACGGCAACGCTCAGGACGCGGTTGGCGATACGATGAATGCGGGGAAAATCGCTATTCACGGTAACGTGGGCGATACGGTGGGATATGCAATGCGTGGCGGCGAAATATACGTAAAAGGGGACGCGGGTTATCGCGCGGGGATACACATGAAAGCGTATAAAGAAAAAACACCCGTGCTTGTGATTGGTGGTAAAGTCGGTAGCTTTTTGGGCGAGTATCAGGCGGGCGGGACGATCGTTGTTTTGAACTTACAGAACGAAGAACGACCCGTTTGGTATTTTCCTTGTACGGGTATGCACGGCGGAAAAGTGTTTATCCGTTCCGATTGTAAGGACTTT
Organism: Candidatus Scatosoma sp.; assembly: GCA_045128175.1. GTDB lineage: Bacteria > Bacillota > Clostridia > Christensenellales > Borkfalkiaceae > Scatosoma. The sequence continues at coordinate 1,088 of JBGVRF010000120.1, read as the reverse complement.
GCCTTTCCGCCGCAAGTGCGGGCGAGAATAGCAACGGAAGAAGATATATCGGAAATAGAAAGTTTTATCGAAGAGTATTGTCGGCTGTTCGGCGGTGCTGCGAAGGAAATTAAAAAGCAACCGTTTACCGTGGTAACGCCCGATAGTAACAATCCATATAAACAACTGTATGTGGGGAATTGAATATGAAGTTTACGAAAATGCATGGGCTTGGGAACGATTATTTATACGTGTACGGCGAAGTGCCTAAAAATATTGCGGAATTGTCGATAAAATTGTCCGAGAGGCATTTTGGCGCGGGTTCGGACGGAATGATTTACATTTCGCCGTCGGATGTTGCCGATTTCAAAATGCGGATATTCAATGCGGACGGAAGCGAAGCGAAAATGTGCGGCAACGGAATCCGTTGCGTGGGAAAGTACGTTTATGACAAAGGCTATACAGACAAAACACGCTTACGGATAGAAACGTTGTCGGGAATTAAAACGCTTGAATTGTTTATTTCAGACGGCAAGGTGGGGCAGGTATGCGTTGAAATGGGAAAAACGGAAGTTTTCGACGAGAAAACTCTCGAAATAGACAGTCAAAAAATCGTTTGTATGCCCGTTTCGGTTGGCAATCCGCACGCCGTAATTTTTGTGGAAAATGCCGAAAAAGAGCCGATTACGGAGATCGGTCCTAAAATAGAAAAACATACCGAGTTTAAGGGTGGCGTAAACGTGGAATTCGTGCAGCGAATAAACGAAAAAACACTTCGTATGCGCGTATGGGAACGGGGGAGTGGCGTTACGATGGCTTGTGGAACAGGCGCGTGCGCTTCCGTTTCGGCGGCGGTCAAAAAAGGGTATTGCCCTGTAAACGAATGGATCACGGTACGGCTTGACGGCGGCGATTTGCAAATAAAAGTCCGTGAAAACGGAGAGGTTGCGATGCAAGGTGGCGCAACTTTCGTATATGAAGGAGAAACGATAGAATGATACCGAATAAGAATTATGAAAATTTGAAAGACAGTTATTTGTTTTACAATATCGCGCAAAAGACGAGAGCGTATTTGGAGAAAAATCCGGATAAAAAGCTGTTAAGGCTTG
>JBGVRF010000119.1:0-4032 GCA_045128175.1 Candidatus Scatosoma sp. | reverse complement strand
AGTACGCTTCGACGGCGGATCAAGATAACTCGACACAGCTCGATCCTTCAAGCGAAAATCCTTCCGCGTCGGACGGCGCGTCCCAATCGGGAACAAGTACGGCGGGTTTCAGCTGCGGCGGCGTATTGGCGCAAGCGACGGGAGTGATCGGTATTTTGACCTTGGCAGGTATTGCTTTAGTGACGAAAAGGAGGACGAAATAAATGAAAATATTAAAAAAGTTTATTTCCTTTGCACTTTTCTTTCTGTGTCTTTTCGGTATGATTGGCGGAGTAAAAACAGTCGTTTCGGCGGAAGAAAAAGAGGTGCTTTCCGATACCGATTACACCGTTTACGGAGCGACGGCGGAGCTTGATCCGACGCAGAGCTATACGGACGGCGGAAGCAGCATAAAAATGGACCTTACGGCGGCGAAAGCAGGCATTTATTTTCAATCGGAAGAAATACAGCAATTCGACGTTTTCGATGACGTTATCGTGAGCCTACGGCTTAAATTGGAAGGCAGCGGCTATGACGGCTTGTTGCGGCTCTATAAAGCGGGCGGCGAGTTGATCGATTACGGCTTTCCCGCAGGCAAGTGGAACAACGTCCGTTTCAAGACGAAAGTATACGAAAAAGATGGTGTAAAAAATGTACTTCTTTCCACCGACAGCGGTAAAGGCAAGACGATTCGGGTCTCCGATTTCAACATTGAAGAAGCGCCTGAAGAAACTCCGCTGCTCGGCGGTGTGAAACTATATCAGATGGAAGCGAAAAGCCAGCTTATGGAAAGCTATGTTTTGGAAACGAAGGAAGGCGAGATCATCGTAATGGACGGCGGCGATCTTGCCGATGCGGATACGCTGGTCAAATTCCTCCATTCCTTTACAAACGAGATTGATCATTGGTTTGTTTCGCATTACCATTGCGACCATGTCAGAGCGTTGGTTACGATTCTGGAATATCACGATATCAAGATTAAGAATCTGTATTACGATTTCCCGACGACAGCAACGATCAAAGAACTGTCGGGAGACGCCGACGCGTATCTTTCGGATGCGCTTGACGATATGATCGCGAAATATCCGGAAAAAGTCGAAAACGTGATCACGCCCAAGCGCGGTGACGAGATCAAGGTTGGCGCAGACGTCACTGTGAAAGTGCTGAATAACGCATATATGGAAAAGAATAACAATTATGGAAATAACACTACGGTCGTATATAAAGTGGAAACACCGGGTGAGGATATCCTTTTCCTGGGCGATCTCGGCGACAGAGGAGACGCGTATCTCGAGGACGATTGGTTTGTGGCCGAGGCGGAAGTTTGTACGGTCATTCAGCTTGCGCATCACGGTCAAAACGGTACGACGGATAAGTTTTACGAAATGATCAAAGAAAAGAAAGTTTGTCTTTACGCGGCAAAGCAGTGGATCTACGACAACGACAATGGCACGGGCTTCAACACCGCAACGCTTACCACGTTGCATACAAGAGATCTCGTACGCGAATGGGGCGTTTTAACGATCTATACGCAGGCCGATGGCAGATTGCTTATCGAATGATAAAATAATTAAAAAAACAGCAACAGACGTTAGCGTTTGTTGCTGTTTCTATATCTATATTTTCACGCTTTGATCGCCCAACGCATTTTTGTCGAATGCGCGCGGGGATTTTTAAAACATTCTTCGCCGGACGGGCGTATGACTTCGCGGGCAACGTCGCTGTATACGCCGTCGGAAAGCCCCAGCTTGAACGCTTTTTTTACCATTCTGTCCTCTCCGGAATGGAAGGTCAGCACCGCGACTCTTCCGCCGCTTTTTAAAACGGTGGGCAACTTTTCGAGAAAAGAATATAACACTTCGAATTCGCTGTTCACTTCGATGCGTAATGCTTGAAATGCGCGTTGACAAGATTTTTTTACCGTTTCCTTTTGTTCTTTTTTCGGTAAAAACGTCAACGCTTCTTCAATAACGGCGTATAACTGTCTTGTCGTTTCGATCTTACCGCCGCGATGATACGTTCGTAGGATCCCTTTTGCAATCTGCTCCGCGTACGGCTCGTCGGAATTTTCCACCAGCATATTGACGATCTCCGTATATTGTAACTCATGCAACCGTTCCGCCGCAGAAACGCCGCTTGTCGGGTCCAACCGAAGATCGAGGGGGCCGTCTTGTTTGAATGTGAATCCGCGTGCGGGATTGTCGATCTGCATAGAGGACACGCCGAGATCGGCAAGCACAAAATCGAATTTCAAATTCGGCGCCACTTTATCGATATCCGCAAAATTCATTCGTTTTACGGTCAGGATATCTTCTCCGTATCCCGCGGCGGCCAGTCTCGCGATCGTTTTTTGCGATTCGATGGGATCGACGTCCGTCGCATACAGATGCCCTTCGCCTTTTAATCGTTCCAGCATTTTCTGCGTATGTCCGCCATAGCCCAGCGTTGCGTCGTATCCGATCTGTCCCGGCTGTATCTGCAAAAACGTAAGAATCTCGTTCACGCAGATAGGGATATGCATTCCGGCGGGCGTTTTGCCGCTTTGAATGATCTTTTCTACGTCCTCGCGATATTTTTCGGGGGCGTGTTCCTTATATTTTTCTTCAAAAGTATGTGGGTGTGTGCCTTTATAGCGTACCCGGCGCTTGTGTATCTGTTCGGGCGCTTGCTCTTTTTCGTTTCTTTCTTTTTCGTCCATATTTTTTACCGTTTCTTCTTTTCTGTATTATAACAAATACGGGAAGGAAAGTCAATGTTTCGCGGCTATTATTGGGTAATTAAAGGAAAAAATTCCCCGAAAAACTTTTCTTTTTTACGTAAAATTTACTTTCACTATACCAAAACATGGTAGATAGAAAACGAAAAATGGGGTAAAATATGGGTGTAAATCAAATGAAGGAGAAAAATTATGAAAAAGACGGTAAAATTTATGCTTACGGCGGTTATGGCGATCACCTGCGCTTGCGGTGCGGCGGCTTGCGGCGGCAACGTGGAAAAGAACATCACAGTCGTTGCGCGCGAACAGGGTAGCGGCACTAGAGAGGCGTTTGATAAAGTGGTTACGGACGGTACCCACTATCTCGAAGAGAAAGACGAAAACGGCAGTAAAGTTTACAACACGACGCTCAGCGCCTCCATTCAAACGAAAACGGGTACGGTCATGACCTCCGTCGCAAACGATAAAAATGCGATCGGGTATATTTCCCTCGGCTCCGTTGACGATACGATCAAGGTCGTGACGGTGGAAGGGGTGGCACCGTCTGCGCAAACAGTGCTTGACGGTTCCTATAAGATTCAACGTCCGTTTGTTATCATGACCAACGCGACCGTAACTTTGACTGAACGTGCGGCAGACTTTATGAACTATCTTTACAGCTCGAAGATGGAAACGCATTCCGAAACAGCAGGGTGTATCTTTTTGGAAGATCCCGCAATGCGAGCAAATGAAGGTAAAGAGGGGATCGCGGTAGGAACGTATGAAAAACTCGAATCGCTCCCCGCAGGCGATAAGATCGTGATCCGCGGTTCGACGTCGATGGAAAATCTTATCAATCAGGCGGCAAAAGGCTACGCGGACGAATATGCGGTAGATGCGACGACGATCTTCGACATTCAGCTGGAAGGCTCTTCCGTGGGACGTAAAGCGGTTGAAGACGATACGAAAGGAAATGTGATCGGACTTTCTTCTGCATCGGTAAACCAAGACAATGTCAACAGCTTCAACGTTTGCCTTGACGCGGTTGCTGTCATCGTCAATAAGGAAAATACGGACATCAATAACCTTACACTGCACCAACTCTACGATATCTTCTCCGGTAAAATTACAAAATTCAGCGAAATTCAGTAACGGAGAAAAACAAATGGTAACTACGAAGACAAAAGAAAACGTAGGAAAAGGAATATTTGCGGCGGCGGCGATCATTTGTATCATCGCCGTTATAGCCATTTTCGTTTTTCTCATTATTAAAAGCGTTCCTGCGTTCGTCAAGCTGGGTATATTCGATTTTATTTTCGGCGATAAGTGGACGCCGGACCGTTTGGACACTTACGACG
>JBGVRF010000118.1:0-13557 GCA_045128175.1 Candidatus Scatosoma sp. | reverse complement strand
GTTCTCAAGGTCGATATCCGCTACGAGAACAACCGTTTTACCTTTATAACTGTTTCTATTTACATTCACATCATTAGCGAATGCGAAAAGCTCATCGGCAGTAGCGATTGCCAAATCAATAACCTTAACGCTACCGTTGTTTACAACCGCTCCGCTGTTGGCGTTGAGATAACCCGTGAGATTATCAATATATTTGCAATTTGTTGTAAGACCAGATTTATTGAGAGTAACGGTAGCTCCTTCAACTATGGTAACGTTAATCTTAGAGTTTGCTACAACGCCTGTAACTGCACCAATACCGCCCCAAGTCTCTTTGTAAGTGTCAGACTGATAAGGCACGTAGGTAACTGTATTTGTGCCCTTAAGGAAGCAGTTGGTTGCTGTCAATCCTTCTGTACTACCTGCAAATGTACCTGCTTGTGCACCTGCCGATGTCACGTTTTCAAGAGTCAGGTCGTTTACGGTTACACCGCCCGCATAACCGAAGAAACCGGAACGCTGGCCCTCTGCGCAGGTTACGTTGGAAATAGTATGTCCTTTACCGTTAAAGGTAAAGTGCATATTGCTCGTAGGCTGCCAAATCATTCCCGAAAGGTCAATGTCAGCCATCAGATTAACGCTCTGGGGCTGCTCTTTATTTGTAGGGATAACCTTTGCAAATACGTTCTGCAAGCCCTCGGCAGTATAAACATTGTAATTTCTCGCTCCAACCTCGTACACGCCTTCGGCAACCTTGTTGCCTGCGACAACAACGTTGTTCTCTTCCGTGAATTTAAAGGTATTTACGTCGGTGTCGGTCTCATACATATAATTGTTTTGATCCCCGGCCTGACAACCGATAAAGCTACTGTCGGTGATGGAAACGATGGTTTCGGCATTCAAAGTGCCAATCGCAATACCGGGCTTCTTGGAAAGCTCGCTAAAGGTACAACTCTTAACAACTACATTGCTGATCTCGGAGCCATAGGCCTCATGCATCTTAAGACCTCTGTAGCCGGTGAAGGTACAGTTGGTAAAGGTTGCAGAACCGCCCTCTACCCACACAGCGTAAACACTCTCCTCATTGCTCTCAAAGGAACAGTTTGTAAAGGTTGCGTTTGTTCCAAGCTGAATTTCATCAGCAAAGGTTACGTTATTGCAGGTAAGGCTGGTACCGCCCATTTCAAGATAAGTAAGTTCCCAAGCACTTTCATTGTAAGAAACCGAGTTGTCAACGATCTTCACGTTCTTCAACGTCATAGGAGCAGTCTTATCTCCAAGAGGAGTAACGCCTGCGCCGGTTGCAGTAATGGTATAACCGTTACCGTCGATTACAATAGAAGAAGCGGGAGTGATATCATTCTCGCCATGATGTCCCTCGGTAGGCCATTCAACGTCTCCGTTGAGTTTAATGGTAAGGGGTACATCTTTCTCTGCGGAGGCCATTGCAGCAAGGAGGTCGTCGTCTGCATTCAGCTCGATGTACGTGCCAAAGGGTGCATCTTTCGTAGCCTGCGTTGCCAACAGGTTGATCCCGAGGTTGATAGAAGGCGCTTTCGTTCCCGTTTTATAGTTTGCCTCATTACCTATCGAAGTCGGCATATAAACGATCATCGTCAATACGTCGAAGTCGCTTTCGGTTTCAAGCGTTTCTTCATATGTATACGCTTTCGACAGTTTCTCATAACCTTTTTCCTCTGCGGCTTTGACTGCTTTTGCACTGCTCTCATACGCTTGTTCTCCGTCAACGATCGCATAATGTATGTAATCGGAAAGATTAAACGTCGTGCCGTCTTCTCTCGTTCCTGCAACTTCGCTTGCTACTTCAATACCAAGCTGATATTTAAGCGCAAGAGTACCTGCGTTTTCGACCTTCAGATTTACGACCTCCGCGTGACCGGGTTCCCAAAGCGTATCTGCTTTAAATACGTTGGTATCTTTGTTCACTGTATCATAATCATTCATCTTCGTATCATAATCATTCATCTTCGTTGTCTTATAATACAGTTCCACGTCGAGGTTCCCAGCCTTGATGACGTTGTTGACGCTGGATACGCTATCCGTGAACCAAGCGAACGTCGTGCCTACGAGCATCGAGCCGCATACTGCAAGCGAAAGTACGCTTGTCAACAATGCTCTTTTGCTGTTTTTGTTGTTCATAAAAACTTTTCTCCTTATAAAATAATTCTTATGTATAGACTTTTTGTCTTTACATCATAACAAATAAACGTTTTTTGGGGCATATGCCCCAAAAAGGAGCTAGCTCCTTTTGGCTTTTGATTTTATTATTCTATATTTCATTATACACCATATCCTATATTTCATTATACACCATAAAAAGACATTTGTCAACAAATTATAAAACAAATTTTACAATTTTATTTTAAATTTTACAATTTTATTTTTTTACAAATTGACAAAAAAAAGGTGATACGCTCCATTCAGGGCATGACGTTTAAATGCACGCATTTTTGTGGCGTAGACTCTGTAAAAAGGGAAGAAATTTTATCAGCTACTCTATATTTATAAAAACGCGGCTGAAAAGCCGCGTTTTCTCGTACATGGTATGCCCATTTAGTTTTACAACAAAAAATTTTTCAACTCGCACATGGTATGCCCGTTTTTATTTTATCGCGTACATGGGTGGGGTGTTTACAAATATTCTTTCCACTTCTTTTCGTAGTCTTCCTCCATACGAAGCATCTCCTCCAAAAGCGCAATAATCTCGTCGTTGCCGTCCTCGGGGACTTCACCCAAAGTCGTACGCAAAGCCGTGATCCCCATCACCGTGCCTTGCACCATCATCTCCGCAATATGCGCGCGGGAATTATCCGTCATCGTGTTCATCTTGATCGAACCCCACATCATCGCTTTTTTCATTACGTTCGGCTCTTTCAATTCCAGCCCCATGTCCTTCGCCAGCATCGACGCGCGTGCCGAAAAACGTTCGTATTCTTCATGCTGCGTCGTCAGTTCTTCCCGCACCCGCGGATCCTCCACTTCGGGCAATATATTCGAAATCGATTGCAATGCCAGCTGCGCGTTACGATAAATTTCCGCCAAAGCTTCTTCCGTCTTTTTTCGGTTTTGATTTTCCATACTTTTCTCCTTTTCAATCAGTTTGTCACTTTTATCGCCTTTCTATACGCAAAAATTACCGTAAAAACAAATAAAAAAAACCGAAAAATGCTCAAAAACGCTTGACGGACCCTTATAAAATGTGATATAGTTATAGTCGAGCCGATAGAAACGGGCTTTTTTAAGTCGCGATTTTTTTGAAAAAACCGCGCGCCTTGGGAAATTTCTTCGAGACTGGAAAGAGGAGGTAAAGATTTTTATGTACGCTATCATCGATAACGGTAACAAGCAGTACAAGGTTGCGGAAGGCGACGTTGTGAAAGTTGAAAAACTTGCAGCAGCGGAAGGCGAAACCGTATCCTTCAAGGTGCTGATGGTTGCCGACGAAAACGGTATCAAGACGGGCGCGGAAGTTGAATCCGCAAAAGTCACCGCTACGGTCGTAAAGCAGGATAAAGCGAAGAAGATCATCGTCTTCAAGTATAAATCCAAGAAGAACGAACGTAAAAAGCAGGGTCACAGACAGCCCTTCACCGCTGTAAAAGTTGAAAAGATCGAGCTGTAATCAAGCGACGAATCTTTAAATTTTTGCACACACGGCGGCCCTTTCGCGAGGGTTGCGGAAAAATAATTTTTAAGGAGAAATAAAGATGATTTTTATCAGTTTATTCGCTCATAAAAAAGGTACCGGTTCCTCCCACAACGGTAGAGACAGCGAGGCAAAACGTCTTGGCACGAAGCGCAGCGACGGTCAGACTGTTCTTGCAGGCAACATTCTCGTTCGTCAGAGAGGCACGAAGATCCATCCCGGTACGAACGTAGGCATCGGCAAGGACGATACCCTGTTCGCATTGGTGGACGGCGTTGTTCGGTATGAAAGAATGGGCAAAGATAAGAAAAAAGCGAGTGTTTATCCCATCGCTGAATAAGTTTTGACAACAAAAACGTAAAACCCGACCTTTTCGGTCGGGTTTTTTATTGCTATCCGTTATGTAGACATCAGTACAGTATCTGCGCTTTGTCGGGCAAATCCAGCACCGTCGCCGTGTCGCCGCGGACGGTGAAATGCTCTTCTTTATACGTTTTATGCGGTATGAAATAAACTCGCTTATCCTTCCAGCATCCCTTCATCTCAATGGCAAACAGCCGCTCGTTCAGGATCTTGCGCATGATCTGCTCGTTCAGTTCGATGATCGCCGCCGTATAGCCGTTGACAAAACAATCGATAATCGCGGAGCGCAGACGCATGATCACAAAGATCGCCTCATGCACGTATCCCATTCCCGAACAATGCGGGCAGGGCTTGACAAGATAGGACAGCACGTCGTTGCCGACTCGTTTTCGGGTAAATTGCGTCAGACAAAGATCGCTCATCGGCAAAACGTTGCATTTCGCCTTATCCGTAGCCAGACAAGCGGTCAGCTCCGCCGTCACCGCCTCCTTATGCGCCTCGTTCGTCATATCTATGAAATCGACCACGACAATCCCGCCGATATTGCGAAGCCTTACCTGTCGCGCGATCTCCCGCGCCGCTGCCAAATTAACCTTGAACACGGTGTCTTCGAGGCTTGTTTCTCCCACGTAACTGCCCGTATTCACGTCCACGACCGTCATTGCCTCCGTATGCTCGATAACCAAATACCCGCCGTTGTCCAAAGCCACCGTCGGCCGAGCCGCGTCGTATACGAGAGGGGAGATACCGTATTCCTCCATCATCGACCGCTTGCCTTTATACCGTATCAGCTTACGCTCGGGAATGTCGCTGCGAAGCTTGATCAGCTTCAACAATCTTTGATACAACGCCTCGTCGCCTACGTGGATAGCATTCACCTCATCCCCGAAGCAATCGCGCATGACGCGCACAGGCAAATCCTCATCCTCATACAGAAGAGTCCCGACAGGCGCGGTGATCGCGCTTTTTTGCATTTCACGATGCAGTTTTTTCAGATACTCCGCTTCCGATCTTAATTGTTTGGGCGTGGCGAAAGGCGCCTGTGTGCGCACGATAAATCCCTCGTCCTCGCGCGCCCGCATCTTATCCGCGACCTTGAGCAGCGTATCCCGCAGTCCCTCGTCCGTGATCTTTCGGGATATCCCCAAAAAATCGGTATTCGGCAAATAAATAATCCTTCTGCCGACAAAAGAGAGATGAGTGGTGACCTTCGCGCCCTTTGTTCCGCGAGCGGGCTTCGTCACCTGAACGATGATCTCGTCCCCGACCTTCAGATCGAGCATTTTCGCATTCAACGCAGACATGGTACCGTCGTATTTGGTATAATCGGTATACATTTCCTCCATACAGAGATAGCAATTCCGGTTCAGACCGCAGTTGATAAATGCGGCGTTCATTCCCGAAAGAACGTTGGTGACTCTGCCTTTATAGATATTTCCGACGATACAGTTGCGAGGTTCAGCCTCCACGTAAAACTCGCTCAGTTTTCCATCCTCGACCAACGCCGCGAACTGTTGATTGCAATATCGATCTAAAAACCATTCTTTTTTTATTTCTTTCTTCATTTTGCGTACCCTAAACACGCGCGACGTGGCATGGTAGGGCTAACACCGTTCGTTGCGTATGCGTCTTATTTTCGTTTGTGTAAAAAATCGTTCTCTATTAGTATATCATACCCACGGAATTTTCGCAACGATTTTCGGTTTACAAACCTCGGTTTTCCTTCTTTTTAAAGAAATTTTAATGCGATTCGGGCATATATTCACCACGCAAGCTCCCGATCGGCTCGTAAGGAGACCCGGCGTGGGTAAAAAGCTGCGCCAATTCGTTTTGCGGAAGATCGAAAAGATGTCGCTCTTGCTCGTCGTACACCTCGAGAACGAGATAACTGCCGCGTGCCAGAAACCGAAGCGCGTCCTTGATCGGACAGCTTTCCAACACCGCCACGCGACGGATCTCCGCGCCGCGCCTGAACGACTCTTTACAGGACAGATCCATCTTATCGTATACGGCGTCTTTATTTTTGTTACCGAATCCGCCGAAAAGCAGAAACAGCCCGAATGTGAGCAGGGAAAAATTCAACTCGCCTTTCATACAGGCAACGATGAACAATATCAAAAATGCCGTCGCGAAACACCACGTCACCGCGCGGCAGATCCTTTGCGCCTTTCGCTCCGCTTTATCCTCTTCCGTTTCCGTTTTCATAAACGCACGCGCGAGCGCACATTTTAATATCCTGCCGCCGTCAAGGGGATACGCCGGCAATAAATTGACTAGCGCGATAGAGAGGGAAGAATAGCACGCCGTATCCGTGAACGCATACATGGTAGGCTCTAACCACCAAATCGCGACAAAAAATCCTGCAGTCAAAAGATTGGCCAGCGGTCCCCAAAGGGCGACCGTGATCTCATCCTTGAAGGTGATCCCGCGCATATCCCCATCAATGACCGCGCCGAAAGGCATAAGCACGATCCGATTGAGTTTATACCCCAACCGCGCCGCCGCAAATGCGTGCGCGCATTCGTGCTGGAGCGCTACCAACGCGCTGAGCAAAAATAAAAACAACTCGCCTTTAAAGCAGTACCAAACACCGACGACGATAAAGAGGGGATGCAGACGGAATATATCCCTGAGCCTCCTGCGTTTTCGGGAACGCGTGCTTTTTTCAGATATGGAAAAGCGGCAGGGACGCTGCCGCTTTTGTATCCGATCTTGATTTTTTCGGGAAACCAACTTTCCTCCTCCGTTATTCCTGCGCTACCCACGCAAGGCAATTTTCCTCGGTCAGCTGGAAGCAGTTCAGCAGCACTCCTTGAGAATACATGGTGACCTGGACTTCCGCCTCGCCGTCCGAATAGCCCATCGGCACGTTCGCTTTCACGCTGTCTCCGACCTCGTAATAAACGCGATCCAGCCCGCTGATCACCCCCGTAAAGCTGTCGGAATGAGAAATTTTTACACGGTACGTGCCGTCCGCTTCTTGCGTCAATTCGCTGATCTTACCGTCCGCCGCCGGATATACACAGCACTCGTCCGTGAAAGACAAGATCCCTGCCGCAGACAGATTGAGTTCAGCGTCCGAAAGCTCGCTGACGACGGGCGAAAGCGTAAAATCGGTGTACGCGCGAACGTCGGTCACGTCCGTCTTAGGCTCGCCCAATGCGCGGAAGAAGGTATTGATAGCGCTGCTGGGCATAAATACGTTTGTCAGGAAGATCGCGCCGCAAAGCGCGCACGCCAATGCGAATTCTGTTCCCAGCGCGATGCGCATCGCCTTCGAGGGCGTATTTCTACCCATAGGACGATATCCGTCCGCGCTGTCGTTTTCATCGTTCGACGCATACCTGCCCCCGTCGTTTTCAAAATCTTCTTCCAATACGTCTGCGTATTCGTCCATAAAATATTCCTGTGGACGAAGTTTTTCACGACGTTTTCGGAAGGGAGTTTTCTCCTCCGTTGCGTACAGACGAACGGTATCGATACGTTCGGGGATAGGATCGAAATCCAACCTTCCCTCGCTGTTCGCGCTTTCCGCAAACAGATCCGCATCCGCCTTGATCTCCGTCGGAGAGGGCATTATATTTTCCGCGTTTTCTCCCAACCGATCGTTTACCTGCGCGATTACGGAGTCCTTCAACGGGTTTCCGCCCGTTTCTTCCGCAAAGAACGGAGCAGCTTGCGTTGCAGAAGCAGTCGCAGTCATATCCGCGACGCCCATCGAGCTTGAAACGCTTGCGTTCGAAGCATTGGGCGCGCTCATAACTTTTGTTACGTCCGCCTGAGCAGCCTTTTTACGGCGGCGCTGGGCTTTTTTGACTACGTTGACGGTAGACACGGGTATTTCCAGCATCTCCGCGTATTCGATTTCTTCGTTCATACAAAATTCTCCTTCACATTGCTTTTTTAGCTCTGCTTTATTGTATGACGGAGAAAAAACGTTTAGAACCGACGTTCCGATTTTTTTAGGACAAGCCCTTTATTTTTTATCATCGGACCTTTTCTTTTTGGAGCAAAGATATTTCAACACAGCCGCAACAATGATAATGACGTAACCGATCGCACTCCAAACGTCGGGAAATTCGGAAAGGAATATCCAGCCCCAGATCGCCGCAAAGATGACCTGCGAATAATCGTATACCGAAATTTCTTTTGCGGGCGCGCGCGAATATGCCGCCGTGACCGAAAACTGCGCCCCACACGCCGCCGTCCCCGCCAACAGCAACCAACCGAGCTGCCATACCGCCATGGGCTGAAACTGTAAGATCGACATCGGCAACACCGCCAACGTGGAAAACGCGGAAAAGAAAAACACGATTATCGCCGTGCGCTCGCCCTTACCCCCGAGATAATGCACGAAAGTGTAGGCAAGCCCTGCGCCCAGCCCACCGATTACCCCAACGAGTGCAGGCAAGCTCTGTGATATGTCGAAAGAAGGTTTCACAACGAATACCGCACCGAAAAACGCCAGCGCCACGAACAGCCAATCTTTCCACGACGCTCTTTCCTTTAAAAGCAATGCGGAGAATATAATAGAAAAGAAGGGGGCGAGCTTATTTAAAATAGACGCGTCCGAAATGTTCATATTGTCGATCGCGTAAAAATTGCACACGATCCCCACGCAGCCCGCGATCGAACGACCGAACAGGGCGGGCAGACTGCCTTTTTTTATTTTAAACGAGCCGCTTTTGAGAAGTAACGCAAATCCGAATATCGTCGTGATCAAATTTCGGAACAAAGTCTTTTGAAAGATGGGCAGATCGCCCGCCAACCGCACGAACAGGCTCATCAGCGAAAAAAAGAACGCCGACAGCGTGATAAAGACCACGCCCGCCCAACGCCCGTCGATCCGTCGTTTACCTTGCCGAACACCCGCTTCCAAAGGGACGGAAACGTCCGTCAACGCAACCCTGGTACCTTCGTTTTCCGTTTTTGGGGAATTTTCCGACTTTAATTTTTCCTTTTCGTTATTGTTATCCATACCTTATATTATACTCTTAAAATCGAAAAAAGTAAACAAATGCGCGCTGTTGCGGAACAAAAAAAACAGAAAATACCCTGCAGAAGCATTGACAAATCGGCAATTTGTGATATAATTAAAAGTAGAAAAAAGAGAGAAAGAAAAAATGGAACAGTTGCGTATATGCTCGGAAGAGCCGAAATTGATAAAAACCTGTGCTTTCACGGGACACAGAAAGCTTGAAGAGGATTTTTCCGCGGAAAAACTGCTGGAAGAAACGGAAAAAATGATCTTACGCGGCGCGGAAACCTTTTACAACGGCATGGCGATGGGGTTTGATCTGCTCGCCGCGGAAACGGTGCTGTTTTTGAAAAAAAAATACCCGTATATACGCCTTGTGGCTTGCGTACCTTGCTACGGGCAAGAAAGACACTTCCGCGCGGAGGATAAACAGCGTTATACGGAGATCTTAAAACGCGCAGACGAACAGGTAGTCTTATCCGAACATTATTATCAAGGCTGTATGCAAGTACGGGACAAATACATGGCGGACCGCGCAGACGCTTTGATCGGGTATTGTAAAAAAGACAAAGGCGGCGCGGCGTACACCGTCGGATATTTCCGTAAAAAATATCCCGAAAAACCGTATGTATCTCTGTAAACGAAAACACCGCAAAATAAACTCAACGCATACCTGGGCGGGGTGAATATATAAAATTTCAAACGGAATGAGGAGAAAATGAATGAAAAAAAATTACGAAAAAGAACTGCCGCAAGGCTATCGACAAGCTTTTTACATCAACGCGAAAGACACGAAAACAGGCTTGGTGCTCAACGGGGTCGCATTGCTAATCCTTATCGGAATACTCGCGATCGTATTTACAACCTCGGAATTTTCCGTTTTCGGGGTTTTGGAAAGCGAGCCGCTTTGGTTTTCGGCGTGTATGATGATCATGGCGATCGGGCTGGTCGCATATATGGTCTTGCACGAATTGACGCACGGTATTGCATACAAAGCTCTGACAAAGCAAAAGCTCACCTTCGGCATCAGCTGGAGCTGCGCGTTTTGCGGCGTGCCGAACGTTTACGTTTACCGTCGCGCGGCGATTATTGCACTGATGTCGCCCTTCATTCTGTTTACGTTGCTCCTGCTACCCCTTTTCATTTGGACAGCATTTATCAATCCACTGTTATATTTCGTCACGGGCGTTATATTCGGTCTGCACGTAGGCGGTTGTAGCGGGGATCTGTATATGTTTTTTCTCTTGATCTTCAAATTCAAAGACCGCGAGCTTCTGATGCGCGACACCGGTCCCGAACAATTTTTGTACGTAAAAGAGGCGTAAACACGCGCTCTCGCACTTTTACAAAACTTCGCTTTTGCTAAATAGCCACGAAGCAACCAATGACCGAGTATAAAAAACTGCCCGTCTTGGGCAGTTTTACTTTTTACGCAGATTGCTTATATACCAACTTCGGAGAAGCGCCGTCAGTCAGACATTCTTTGGTGATGACAACCTCTTCCACGTCTTCCTCGGAAGGGATCTTATACATGACCTCCGTCATAACGCTTTCAATAATCGTACGCAACCCGCGCGCGCCCGTCTTTAAACGGATTGCCGTCTGCGCGATCTCTCGCACCGCGTCCTCCTCAACTGTCAGCTTCACACCGTCGAATCCGACCAACTTCTGATACTGCTTGATGATCGCATTCTTCGGTTCGGTCAGGATCTTCACCAGCGCGTCTTCGCCCAGCGGATCCAGATTGACAACAATAGGAAGTCGACCGACAAATTCCGGAATCAGACCGAATTTCGTCAGATCCTGCGGCTTTACATCATCCAACACCGAATAGTCCGCTTCATTCGCGCCCAAGCGCACCTTGCCGCCAAAACCCAGCGTCGTGTCGTCCTTTCTCGAGGACACAATCTTATCCAGCCCCACAAACGCACCGCCGCAAATAAACAAAATGTTCGTCGTGTCGATACGCAGGCATTCCTGATTAGGATGCTTTCTGCCACCCTGCGGAGGAACACTCGCCGTCGTGCTTTCGATGATCTTCAAAAGCGCCTGCTGCACGCCCTCACCCGAAACGTCGCGGGTAATGGATACGTTTTCGCCCTTGCGCGAAATTTTATCGATCTCGTCAATATAAATAATCCCGCGCTGCGCGCGCTCGATGTCATAATCGGCATTCTGGATCAATTTCAACAGAATGTTTTCTACGTCCTCACCGACGTAGCCCGCTTCGGTTAGCGTCGTCGCGTCGGAGGTCGCAAAGGGAACGTTGAGGATCTTCGCCAAGGTCCGCGCAAGCAGCGTTTTACCGCTACCCGTAGGTCCTAACAACAACACGTTGCTCTTTTCGATCTCTACGCCGTCGTCATCCTTCTTCTTCGCCTTCATCGTCGCATTGATACGCTTATAATGATTGTATACCGCAACCGACAGCACGCGCTTCGCTTTATCCTGCCCAACGATATACTGATCAAGCTCCGCTTTGATCTCCGCGGGCTTTTTTAAAGGCACCTCCTGCGCGGGCGCTTTGTCGTTCTCCCACTCGTCGATCATGGATTTACAAATGTCTACGCACTCGTCACAGATACAGGATCCGTCGGGACCGGTGATCAGACGCCGCGTCTCTTCCTTCGGCTTTCCACAGAAGGAACAATGCTGATTTTTATTCGCCATATTTGTTAATACTCCGTTTTTGTGTTTTACCGTCTTTTCTTTTATAAACAATTCGGCGCGCTTTTAAACACACCGCCGCCCGTCTCGTCTTATAAATGGTATGCCGAGCGTTTCTTTTTTGTGCCGTCGTCCGTTGATCGAGAACTTTAAAATGGACAGACCTTAACAATAATAATCATTCAACGCATACTTGGGTAGGGCATTTTCTTCCCGAAAAAATATAGCGCAAAACTTTTCAGGGTTTTGCGCGTACAGTTTCCTTGCGATAAATACAATTATCTTCTCACGAACACCTTATCGATCAGCCCGTAAGCGCGCGCTTCGTCCGCAGACATATAATTATCACGGTCGGTGTCGCGTTCAATGATCGCAATATCTCTTCCGGTGTTTTCCGAAAGGATACGGTTGAGCTTCGCCTTCGTACGAAGGATATGCTCCGCCTGGATCTTAATGTCGCTTGCCTGACCCTGCGCCCCGCCGAGCGGCTGGTGGATCATGATCTCCGAATTAGGCAACGCGTACCGCTTGCCGCGCGCGCCACTGGAAAGCAAAAACGCGCCCATCGACGCCGCCAAACCGATACAGATTGTGGAAACGTCGCATTTGATATAATTCATCGTGTCATAAATCGCCATACCCGCCGAAACCGAACCGCCGGGAGAGTTGATGTACAAGCTGATATCTTTCGTGGGATCCTTCCCTTCCAAATAGATGAGCTGCGCCACGACGGTGTTCGCCACTGCGTCGTTGATCTCACCGCTCAAAAAGATAATACGGTCGTCCAGCAGACGGGAATACAGATCGTAAGTGCGTTCACCCGACGAGGTACGCTCGACAACGTAGGGGATCAAAACGTTTTTTTCGTCCATGTTATTTTTCCTTATTTTTTGTGGGGAACGGTTTTATCCGCTCCCCATAATGCTTCATAAATTCCGATTACGCTTCCACGTACATTTCGTTGTTTTCTTTGAGGAAGTTGAACAGCTTCGTGATCACGATATCGCTACGGATATAATCGAACTGACGAGGATCCATACCCTTCTTGTATTCTTCCGTGGATTTTTCAACGGACGCAGCCTGCTCGGCAACCTTCGCTTCCACTTCTTCTTCCGTCGCCTCCAAATTCTCATCCTTGATGATCTGCGAAATGATCAACTGGTTCATAACGTTCTTCTTCGCCTGCTCTTCGTAATTCTTTCTAAAATCCGCTTCCGAAACCTTGAGGAATTCGAGATAGTCCTGCAATCTCAAGCCCTGATACATCAGCTGACCTTCGAATTTCTGAAGGAGACCGTCAACCTCTCTTTCGATCATCGCCTGCGGGATCTCTGCTTCCGCGTTCGCCGCGATCGCTTCGAGAATACTGTTTTCCGTTGCGTTCAACGAATTTCTGTCCGCCTGCTTCTGCAATCTTTCCTTCGTCTTTGCCTTGTACGCTTCTACCGATTCGCTACCCGTCGCTTCTTTGACGAATTCATCGGTCAGCTCGGGAAGCTCTTTCGCCTGAAGGGCGTTCAGCTTAACGGCAAACACAGCCGCCTTGCCCTTGAGCGCCTCCGCCTGATAATTTTCGGGGAAGGTGACGTTTACGTCCTTGGTTTCGCCGACGTTCATACCAATTACCTGATCCTCGAAACCGGGAATAAACTGACCGCTACCGAGGGTAAGATCGAAGCCTTCCGCTTCGCCGCCGTCGAACTTAACGCCATCTACCGTACCAACGAAGTCGATATTCGCGATGTCGCCGTTTGCAGCCGCGCGGCCCTCAACAGGCACCTTACGTGCGTTGCGATCGAGCAGACGGTTGACCTCCGCGTCAACGTCCTCCTCCTTAACAGTATACGCAAATTCTTTGATTTTAATACCCTTATAGGAAGAAATTTTCACTTCGGGCTTGACG
>JBGVRF010000117.1:0-9797 GCA_045128175.1 Candidatus Scatosoma sp. | reverse complement strand
TCGAAGTAGGTGACACCGTAAAAGTCGGTTATAAGATCATCGAAGGCGGCAAGGAAAGAGTACAGAACTTCGAAGGCGTCGTTATCGCGAAGAAGAACGGCGGCATTTCCGAAACTTTCACCGTTCGCCACATTTCGTATGGCGTAGGCGTAGAAAAAGTGTATCCTCTTCATTCCCCGAAAATCGCATACATCAACGTTGTGAGAAAGGGTAAAGTTAGAAGAGCGAAGCTGTATTATCTGCGCAAACTCACCGGTAAAGCAGCTAAAGTCAAGGAAAAAATTTAACGTTCGGATAAAACCGAAAAAAGCAAGTTCGCCCAAAGTCAAAGGCGGACTTATTTTTTTTATCTAAATATACGAAATTCAGTTTACTTTTTTTGTTTTTTGGGGTACAATATAACTTGGCAATATATAAGGAAGGAAAAAACCGTTTGTAAAAGGTATACGAAATACGGACGGGAAGGAGGGCGCATGATCGCCAAGGTACAAAGTTACGCATTGTCGGGATTGGAAGGCGTTGCTGTGACGGTGGAGGCGGACGTTTGTAAGGGCGTGCCGTCGTACGAGATGGTTGGGTTGCCCGACGCGGCGGTGAAAGAATCGAAGGAGCGGGTCAAGAGCGCCGTGAAAAACAGCGCGCTGGAATTTCCCGCGCACCGTATCACCGTCAATCTCGCGCCCGCATACGTAAAAAAGGAAGGCTCTTCCTTCGATCTGCCCGTTGCGATCAGTTTATTGCTCGCGTACGGGGCGTTGCAAGCGGATGTAAACGGGATCGTCTTTCTCGGCGAGCTGGCACTCAACGGAGATTTACGGCCGGTGACGGGCGTATTGCCTTCAATTATCTCCGCGCGGGACAGAGGATTTAAAAAATTCATCGTGCCGAAAGGGAATGAAAAAGAGGCGGGATATATACGCGGCGTAAGCGTATACGCGGCGAACTCGCTTCGGGAGGTGGTAGATCATCTTTCGGGACTTAAACCGTTGTCCGAGGTGCCCGTGTCTGCGTTCACGGCTGCAAAAGGGGACGGCGACCGCGCGTACGATCTATCCTTTGTCAAGGGACAGGAGATCGCGAAACGCGCCCTCGAGGTAGCGGTTGCGGGAGGACATAATATTCTGTTCGTAGGCCCTCCCGGCAGTGGAAAAACGATGTTGGCAAGGTCTATTCCTTCCGTGCTTCCCGATATGTCCTTCGACGAGGCGTTGGAAATCACGAAGATACATTCGGTGGCGGGAACGCTCGGTGAGGACGGAATCGTGTCCGAAAGGCCTTTCCGCAGTCCGCATCATACGGCGACGACGGTGTCCTTGTGTGGCGGCGGAAACAAGACGGTACATCCCGGGGAGATCAGCCTTGCCCACGGCGGCGTATTGTTCCTCGACGAATTGCCGGAATATAAACGTTCGGCCTTGGAAGCACTTCGACAGCCCTTGGAGGACGGCGTGATCACCATTTCCCGTTCGGGCGGGACGGTGACTTATCCCGCGTCGTTTATGCTGTGCGCCAGCATGAACCCTTGTCCGTGTGGGCATTACGGTAGCAAGAAGCATCGTTGCAGTTGCACGCCGAACGATATACGACGTTACAGAGCTCGGATATCGGGTCCGTTGTTGGACAGGATCGATATCCAGGTCGAGGTGGATGGCGTGGATTACGATGATCTCGTGTCCGATCGGATCGAGGAGAGCAGCGTGCAGGTGAAGGCGCGCGCAGACCGCGCAAGAAGGATACAAAGAGAACGGTTCGAGGGGGGCAGGGTTAAGACGAACGCTGAAATGAGTGAAAAAGAGACCCGTCAATTCTGCCGTTTGGATAAGGAATGCGAGACCGTTTTGCGGGACGCTTTCGAGCAGCTTCGTCTGTCCGCTCGCGCGCGGTCGAGGATATTGAAAGTCGCGCGGACGATCGCCGATCTCGATCTTTCGGAGAATATCTTGCCCGAGCATTTATACGAGGCGATCTCGTACAGAACGTACGGGGCGGATATGGAGGATATAGAGTAAAGTTTTCACCGACGGCGAAAATTTTGCTGTTTGAGGAGGTATTTATGCCGCTTATTTTCGGTATTTATTTGGGAATATGCTCGCTGATCACGTTTTTTTTGTACGTGGCGGATAAAATCAAGGCGAAAAGCGGCGCATGGCGTATTCCCGAAAAAGTGTTACTCGGCGCGTCGCTCATTGGCGGGGGGATCGGCGGGTACCTTGCGATGAATCTTGTAAGACACAAGACGAAGCATTGGTATTTTCACGTTGTGAATATCGTCGGTATCCTGTGGCAGGTCACCGTTCTCATTCTTCTTATCGTTTAAACGGAGGCGTAAGTTGTTGACTGCGGCAGAAGAAAAACTGAAAAACGCATTGACGAAGATCCCGCGTTCGGCGCGGGAATATCCGAAGGAATTGCATTCCCTTTCCGATGCGCCCGAAGTGTTGTATGCATACGGTGACGTTTCCTTACTGCGAAAACGAAAATTTACCGTTGTCGGCTCGCGCAGAACGCCTGCGAATATTTTAAAATTGACGGAGTCGGTGGTGAAGGAGCTTTCGGATCCGTTTGCGATTGTGACGGGTTCTGCCGAGGGCGGCGACAGCGCGGCGATCGAAGGAGGGTTGCAGGGCTCGGGGAAAGTGATCTGCGTGCTCGCGGGTGGTTTTTCGGCGTTGCCGCAAGGGAATCTGGATTTGCTTCGTCGGGTGGCAAAAAAGGGGTTGTTGATATCCCCGCATTCGTTTGAGACGGAGGTGCGCGCGTTTTCGTACGAATACAGAAACAAGTTGTTGGCGGCACTTGGCGAAGGCGCGTTGATCACGGCGGCGGGAGAAAAGAGCGGCGCGTTGATTACGGCGAAATATGCGAAGTCGTTTTCGAAACCGATATTTGCATTTCCGTACCCGCCCGGTTCGGCGATAGGCGCGGGGTGCAACGGCTTGTTAAAAAGCGGTGAGGCGATGTTCACCGAATCGGCAAACGACGTTTTCGAGCGGTTCGGGTTGGATATCAAAACACGGAAAAAGGCGATCGAGTTGACGGAAATCGAGCATAAGGCATACGATGCGTTACAGGAGTTAGGCGAGGGGCATCTCAATGAGCTTGCGATGAAATCAGGTTTGTCCGTGTTCAAGCTTCGAGCTACGCTGTCGGCGCTGGAAGTAAAGGGTTTGGCGGTTTCCCTGGGCGGCAACCGCTACGCGCCCGTGTGATCTCGTAAGGCTTCGCGTTCTACTTCTTAACGGGAAGTCAAGGAACTCAGTTCCTTGTCAAGGTGCAGGGGCAGATGCCCCGCCGAGGTGTGGAGCAGAGCTCCACGAAAGAACGCCCAAAGTAAGTAAGCATCGCTTGCGCTGTTGCGTCTTTGGCGTTGATAGGTTGCGAAGCAACGCAATGAAATAACGCAAAACTGCGTTTTGCTTTTTGGGGCTAAATAGTTATGGAGCTCTGCTCCATAACTCGTTAAGTGTTGCTCGCCCTTAAAATCTCGCAAGGGATCATATCCCTTGACCCTTAACATCAAAAATCAATTTTTAAGGAATATAGAAAAAAAGAAATGGATCTAATTATTGTAGAGTCGCCTTCTAAGGCGAAAACCATCTCCAAATACCTCAAGGGCAAATATCGCGTGGACGCTTCGGCGGGACATATCCGCGATTTGCCTGTGCATACCCTCGGCGTGGATATCAAAAATAATTTCGAGCCCAAGTACGTTAATTCCGAAGGTAAAGAGGATATCATCCGCCGTTTGGTAGACGCGACGAAAAAAGCTGATCGCGTTTACCTTGCAACCGACCCCGACCGCGAAGGAGAAGCGATCGCATGGCATTTGCAGACGGTGCTCGGGCTCGATACCGAAGGCGATAACCGTATTGAATTCAACGAGGTTTCCCAACGCGCGATCGAAGCGGCGTTGAAAACTCCCCGTCGGATCAATTATAGCCTCGTGGACGCGCAACAAGCGCGTCGCGTGCTCGACAGATTGGTGGGATATAAGCTTTCCACCCTTCTTAATCATAAGATCGAAGATAAAAACGGCAACGGTAAACGCACCCTTTCGGGGGGGCGCGTGCAGTCCGTCGCGCTCCGTCTTGTCGTCGAGCGGGAACGCGAGATTACTGCTTTCGTACCCGAGGAATATTGGAATCTGACCGCGGAATTGCAAGATCTGCCTAAGAAATATTCTCCTTTTAAAGCACTTTTGGAAAAGAAAGGGGCGAGGAAATATAAGCCCTCGTCCGCGGAAGAAACGGAAGAAGTGCTGAAGATCCTCGAACAGGGAAAATTTGTTGTTTCCAAAGTCAAGAAATCGATCGCGAAATCGCATGCGCCTGCGCCGTTTACGACCAGCTCGATGCAACAGGACGCGTCTACGAAGCTCGGGTTCACTTCCCCCGAAACGATGACGCTTGCGCAACATCTTTACGAGGGTATTGACACGGAAAACGGGGATCATATTGCGTTTATCACGTATATGCGTACGGACTCTGTCCGCGTTTCCAAAGAGGCGCAGGAAAAGGCGCTTGCGCGGATCCGCGAGGTGTACGGCGACGAGTATGCACCTGAAAAGCCCAATTATTACGCGTCCAAAAAAGGCGCGCAGGACGCGCACGAGGCGGTACGCCCTATCGATTTGGATATGACGCCCGAAAAGGCGAAAAAATTGCTCGATCGTAAGCATTATGCATTGTATAAGCTGATCTACGAACGCTTCCTTGCGTCACAGATGGCGGAGGCGAGATATAACAGTATGCAGATGGAGATCGATAACAGCGGCTACATCTTTAAAGCAAGCGGCAAGGTGTTGTTGTTTGCCGGTTTTACGGCGGTATATCAGGATGCTTCGGCTGCAAAGAAGGAGGACGAGGACGAGATCAACTCGGCAAAGCTGTTGCCCGATCTTAGCGAAGGTGATACGCTCGATCTTGTGTCTATGCTTAAAGAACAGAAATTTACTAAGCCCCCTCTGCGCTATACGGACGCGTCGTTGGTAAAGACGATGGAAGAAAAAGGGATCGGACGTCCGTCTACGTACGCGACGATTATTTCCAAACTCATGCAAAAATACGTCAAAAAAGACGGGAAGTATATGGTGCCTACGCCCATTGCATACGACGTGGTGGATATGCTGGTCAAATGCTTTGTCGACGTCATGGACGTTGGGTTTACGGCAGGAATCGAGACCAAGCTGGACGACATCGAAGAAGGGGGGGTGGATTGGCATACCGTCATCGGGGATTTTTATCCCGGTTTCGAGAAAAATCTGCGCCAGGCGTCGGCGTACGGCGACGAGCTGACGGAGATCCCTTGCGGCAAATGCGGACATTTCATGATCCGTCGTATGGGTAAGTTCGGAAAATATCTTGCATGCTCGAATTATCCCGAATGTCACAATATCCTCAGCGAGGCTAAAGAGGAGATCTCTTCCGTGCGTTGTCCGAAATGTGGGGAGAACATGGTGGTCAAGAGCGGCAAGTTCGGTAAGTTCCTCGCTTGTCCCAGCTATCCCGATTGTAAATCTACAATGTCGATGCCGTCGGACGAAGAGCCGCAGTTGGTCGGCAAATGCCCTGAATGCGGCAATGCGATGAGCGTGCGGAAATCTAAAAAAGGCAAGGTGTATTACAGCTGTTCGGGCTATCCCGATTGTAAGTTTATGAGCTGGGATATTCCTACGGGGGATAAGTGTCCCGAATGTAACAGCGCGCTTGTGAAAACGGCGCGTGGAAACGTGAAGTGCAGTAATAAGGAATGTTCGTACAAGATCAAAGCGGAAAAAACGGATAAAGACGACGGCGAGGAGAAAAAGCCCGCTCGCGGCAGAAAGACCAAGGCCATCCCCGCGGCGGAGGATATGCAGGCGCCGCCTTTGATGGATGAACCGATGTATTTTAATTTTAACGATATCGACGAATAAGGCTGTTTGGTGACGGCGAAAGGATGAAAATGGAAAAAGAAGTTATCGTTATCGGCGGCGGGTTGGCGGGAAGCGAGGCGGCATATTATCTCGCATCCCACGGCATCAAAACTACCCTTGTCGAGATGAAGCCGAAAAAATTTACACCCGCGCACGAGAGCGCGAATTTTGGGGAGTTGGTTTGTTCCAACTCCTTAAAAAGCAACGACGTGTACGCAAACGCGTGCGGACTTTTGAAAGAAGAGATGCGGATTTTGGGGTCGATGATCATCGAGGTCGCGGACGAGACGAAGGTGCCTGCGGGCGCGGCTTTGGCGGTCGATCGGGAAAAGTTTTCAACGTATATTACGGAAAAAATGAAAGGTTGTCCCAACCTTACGCTGATAAATGAAGAAGTGAAGACGTTACCTGAAATTGAAAAGGACGGGGACAGGTATGCGATCATTGCAACGGGGCCGTTGACGGCAGAGGCGCTTAGCGAGGATATTTTGCAAAAGACGGGCGGCGGATTGCATTTCTACGACGCATCCGCTCCGATCGTATCGGCGGAAAGTGTGGATACGTCCTGCGCGTTTACGGGCGATCGGTACGGCAAGGGCACGGGCGATTATATCAATTGCCCGATGAATAAAGAGGAATATTACGCGTTTGTGGACGCATTGCTCGCGGCGGAAAAGGTAGAATTGCACGAGTTTGAAAAGCGGGAGATCTTTGAAGGCTGTATGCCGATCGAGGTAATGGCTTCGCGAGGACGGGATACGTTACGATTCGGTACCTTAAAGCCCGTAGGGCTGGCGGCCGAGGATGGGAAACGCCCGTATGCGGTGTTGCAGCTACGCAAAGAGAACACGGAGGGAACGACGTATAATCTAGTGGGGTTCCAAACCAATCTCAAGTTCCCCGAACAGAAACGGGTGTTTTCGATGATTCCCGCGCTGAAAAATGCGGAATATCTCCGATACGGGGTTATGCATAGAAATACGTATATTCAATCTCCCGATGTTTTAAACCGCGATTTTTCGTTTAAAAATAATAGGCGGATCTTTTTTGCAGGGCAGATCACGGGCGTGGAAGGGTACGTGGAAAGCGCGGCAAGCGGTTTGCTCGCAGCGATCCATATTGCAGACGAAATCCTCGGACGGGCTACCCATGTATTTGATGAACGTACTGTTTGCGGCGCGCTGGAAACGCATATTTCCACGCCGACGAAGGATTTTCAGCCCATGAACGCGAACTTTGGTATCCTTGCGCCGTTGGACGTACGGATAAAGGATAAAAAAGAACGCTACCGTGCGCTTGCGGAACGGGCATTGCAAACAATTAGGGAAATGCTGTAAAAGGAAAAACAAACAATAGGGAGAAACACAGTTATGGAATTTAGAGGAACGACCATTTGCGCGGTGAAGCGGGACGGCGTTACGGCGATTGCCGGCGACGGACAGGTAACGATGGGTGAATCGGTCATTTTTAAAAACACGGCGGTAAAGGTACGCCGCATTTTCGGCGGAAAAGTGATCCTTGGCTTTGCGGGGTCGGTAACGGACGCGTTTGCGCTTACCGAACGCTTCGAGGGGATGTTAAACAAATTCGGCGGCAATCTGATGCGCTCGGCGGTGGAGCTTGCGGAGCTTTGGCGTAGCGATAAGATCGGCAGAAAACTCGACGCGATGATGATAACGGCGGACGAGAATACGTTGCTTATTCTGTCGGGAACGGGTGAAGTTATCGAGCCCGACGAAGGGGTTTGCGCGATCGGCAGCGGCGGAAATTATGCTTTGGCGGCGGCGCGCGCGTTATATCAAGAAACGGATTACGACGCAGAGACTATCGCGAAAAAGGCGCTCAAGATCGCGTCCGAGATCTGTGTTTTTACCAACGACAACATTCGTTGCGAAGTGGTGGGCGAAAGGCCGGGGAAAGCCGTGAACGCAGCCCTGCCCCCTGCGGACGGAGAGGAAGAGCCGAAAAAAACTTGCCGTAAACGTACGGCGAAAAAGGAGGATTGAGCAATGGATTTATCCCCCAGACAGATCGTAAATAAATTGGATAAATATATTATCGGTCAGGACGAAGCGAAAAAGGCAGTGGCGATCGCTTTGCGGAACCGCTATCGTCGTGCGCAGCTTCCCGAGGAGATACGCGAGGAGATCACTCCGAAAAATATCATCATGAAAGGTCCTACGGGCGTCGGGAAAACGGAGATCGCGAGGCGACTGGCAAAGCTTGTCAAGGCGCCGTTCGTCAAGGTTGAAGCGACCAAATACACCGAGGTGGGCTACGTAGGAAAGGATGTTGAAGGCATGATACGCGATCTTGCGGAATGTGCGTATCGGCTGGTCAAGGCGGAAAAGGCGGAAGAGGTCAAAGCAAAAGCTACCGCCGCAGCAGAAAAACGTATCGTTCGCGCTTTGGCTGAGGCGAAGAAAGAGGAAAAAGGCGAGACGGCGAAAGACGTATTCGAATCGAACCTCCTCGACGGACTGCGCAAAGGACAATACGATAATTTCATGATCGAGATGGAGGTGCTGGACGTATCCCAGCCGATGGAGCTGGTACCGGGTGGCGCGGCGATCTCGATTGGGAATATTTTCGGTGATATGTTCCCGCAGAAGAAAAAGAAACGCCGTTTTTCGGTCAAAGAGGCGTTCCAAATCGCTCTCACGGAAGAATCGGAAAAGCTGGTGGACGAGGACGCGATCAAATCGGAAGCGATTTACCGCGCGGAAAACGACGGGATCGTGTTTATCGACGAGATTGACAAAATAGCAGGCAAGGGTAACCGCAACGGCGCGGATGTTTCGCGCGAGGGTGTGCAAAGAGACATTTTACCCATTGTTGAGGGTAGCACGGTCGTGACAAAATACGGTCCGATCAAGACGGATTTCATTCTCTTTATCGCGGCGGGCGCCTTCCACGTAGCGGCGATCGAGGATCTTATCCCTGAGCTTCAAGGGCGTTTTCCCGTCTCCGTCGAGCTACACAGCCTGACAAAAGAGGATTTTATCCGTATTTTGACCGAAACGGAGAACTCGCTCACTTTCCAATATCGGCATTTGTTGGGTGTGGACAATATCGATCTGCAATTTGACGAAGGTGCGATAGAACGGATCGCGGAGATATCGGTGGAGCTCAATCTCACGTCCGAGGATATCGGCGCGCGGCGTTTGCACACGGTGATGGAATATCTTTTGGAGGATATTTCCTTTAATGCGGGTGGGGATTATCCCATGTTTACGTTGAACATCGACCGCAAGTACGTGGATGAGCATTTGCAAAAACTGACGGGCGACAGGAATCTGAAAAAATACGTCCTTTGACCAACGTTCCGCTAGCGTTCCGCTGGGCCATGTCTTTTCTATCTTTCCACTTCGGAACTAAAAACTATAAAGTTCCCCAACAGGAAGTCAAGGAACTCAGTTCCTTGCGGGTGTGGGCAGAGCCCACGAAAAGAGCCCCTTTAAGCAAGGCTTTGCCTTGCGTTTGAATCCCCCTGCTCATTTCATTTGCTTCCCCCCTTTAAAGACAAGGGGGGCGAGTCGCGAAGCGAGTAACGCCGAAGGCGTAAAAGCGCAAGCGAAGCTTGCTTATAAAAGTCCGATAACGCGGGGCGTTGCCCCTGCGCCCCACAAGAGGCAATGCCTCTTGACTCTTAATATGGTCCGGCGGAACGCCGGTTCTTTATACAACAAGAAAAAATAAAAGATAGGTAAAAAATCATGATCAATATTCCCAAAGGCACAAAGGACGTTTTGCCGTCCGATTCTTATAAGTGGCAATACGTAGAAAGTATTGCGCGTGAAGTTGCGGAAAAATTCAATCTCAAAGAGATCCGCACGCCGACCTTCGAACATACCGAGCTGTTCCAACGTAGCGTCGGTGAAAC
>JBGVRF010000116.1:0-8542 GCA_045128175.1 Candidatus Scatosoma sp. | reverse complement strand
AACTTTTTTGAAAATTTTTTATTTTCTTTCGTTTTTCGACCTTTTCTTTCCGCTTGACCACCGCCTCTCGACGACAGCTTGTCCATTCTACCACTTTTTTAACCCTATGTCAACTGTTTTTTCATGCTTTTTTAAAAAAATTTTAAAAAATTTAAAAATTTTGTAGGATCATGCCTTTTTTTGCCACAAAGCAGGGAAAACGGGATATTCTTCCAGCCGATCACCCGTAAAAATCCGCGTTTTATCCGTAGATCGGAAATACGTAGCCAATTCTTCGCTGTCCGTAACCGTATCGGGGATCAGGATCCCACCTCGATACACGCGGTCTTCCGAGTGATAATCGGTGCCGCAAGTGACCATCAAACCGTATTCGTTCGCCAAATGCTCGATCATTTCCCGTTTTTCCAGATCCCCCGGCGTGCAATTTATCTCGATCCCGTGCATATACCGCGTATCCAACAATTGCTGTCTGAGCGGATGCGCCTGCACCATCACTACGTTATACGCGCGACAAAGCGCAAACAACGTACGTTGGTCAAGCTGATACAAACAATCGGCTTCCTTTAAAAATTTTTCCGTTACGCCATACAGCAGCCAATCGGAATATGCAGGCAAGGACACAGACACCTCTATTCCCAGAAAAAAACGAAATCCCTTCGATCTTGCATACTGACGGCCGCGTTCGTATTCTGCGATGAATTTCCGCGCCCACTCTTTATGCTCTTCAGGCTGATAATACCACGGTTGGCAATGATTGGTAAGCACCACGCCGTCGTAGCTAAGCCCGATCTTTGCGTCGACGATCTCCTCGCAGGTCACCTTACTGCAAAAGCTTGCCCCACTGGAATGTACGTGCGGATCAATCCGCAACCACCCCGCTATTTTTTCCATACGCATACCTCCGATTTCTTTCCTACCCGATAATTATACTATTTTCCAAAAATATTGTCAACTTTCCGGCCCCTTTTTCTTGACTTTTCGCGCGCGCGCGTGTACAATATATTATATATAACAAAAAAATAATAGGGAGATCATTATGTATTTGAAATTGCAAATCATTTTTACTATACTTTCGGCGATATGCGTTGCCGTCGTCATCCCGATCGGCGCGTTTTTTGGGTGGATGTACGCAGGGATCTGCGCGCTGTTCGCATTTCTCTTTTTCGGACTGATGAAAGCCTGCAAGCGCATAAACGAGCCTGTCTCCACCAACCAGCCGCCTTCGGATGAACCATCCTTTTTCAATCCGCAGAAAGATCAGGAAGAAAATGACAAATAATCAAATAAATCGATCGGATCTTCCATCTTTTTTGATTTTCCTTTTTCATACTTGTTAACAAATTAAAAAATAAGTAGTATACTGATTATAGAATACTATAATAGGAGGTTACGTCTATGCAGTTTGATAAATGGTTTAACAGCCAATCCGTTCTCGTCAAAGCAATTTTACTTCTTCTTCCCGTCGTGGGCTGGATTTGCGAATTGCTTGTAAGATTGTCTGTTTTGCTTCGCACGAAGAGCCTTGTCCACCTTGTTGTGTTCGTCCTTTTCCTTGTCGTAGGTTGGGGTTGGTTCTTGGGCTTGATCGACTTTATTTATCTTTTGTTGAAAGGCCACCTTATCCTTGCAGATTGACCTGCAAAACAAAATCCGTCCGTCGGGCGGATTTTTCTTTCTCAATCTTTTTACGAAATTATCTTGACAGAACGAAAAAAATATAGTATACTGTTTTTACAAATCTAAAAACACAGGAGGTTTTTATGGCGAAATCATCAAAAGGCTATTTGGGACTCGGCCGGTTGGTGAGTCTTATCCTTGCGATCATTCCTTTTACGGCTTGGATTCTCGGTGTGGTCACATGCTTTAAAGAAGGCCGTATCATTGCGGCCATCGTGCGTATCTTCGGCGGTTGGCTGATCTGGGTACTCGACCTTATCTGCATGATCTTTTCGGGCAGTATTTGTCGCATCTGGTTTATTATTTAACGTCATCTACGTTAAAACCCCGTTCGGTTTCGAACGGGGTTTTGCTTTGTCGGGACTTTTTCGCGGGCTCTGCCCACACCCGCAAGGAACTGAGTTCTTTGACTTCCTGTCTTGGTCCAGCGAAACGCTGGTCCAACGATACGTTGGTTATTGTTCGCCGAGGACGCTTTCGATAATGTCGAGAAATTCCTCGAACCGATACAAATCCTCCGCCGAATAGTAATCGATATAGATCCGCCCCTTTTTATCGTTTCCGATCAAAGACACTTTCGTGCGGTATACCCGACGCATCCGCTCGACCAAAGCCTTCAATTCTTCACTCTTCGCCGCAGCCTTCGCTTGCTTTTCCTGCTGCAAAACCTCGGGCGGAGTCAGAAACGCTTTCACCGCACGCTCCATTTCACGTACGGAATACCCACGTTTGAGCGCCTCTTCCGCAAACGCGTACTGCTTCTCCTGCGGGACTTTTACCAGCGTCCGTGCATGACCCGCCGACAGCCGTCCGCTTTCGACCAACCCCACCACTTCGGGCGCAAGCGTCAAAAGCCGCAACGTGTTCGCGACAGCAGGGCGGGATTTCCCGATCAACGCCGCCACGTCATCCTGCTTCAAGCCATGGTCCTTGACCAACTGTTTCATCAGATACGCTTCTTCCATCGCGCCAAGCGAAGAATCCTTTAAACGCTCGATCAGCGAAAACGTCTCCGCATTCTTCTCCGTGAAACGATAGATCCGCACCGTCACTTCGGTGATTCCCGACGCTTTTGCAGCCTGAAAATCACGCTCCGCCGCGAGCAATTTGAACCGACCGTTTTTCGCTTCGTTAACGGAAAATTCGGGAGTTCCGTTCAACATAAAATACGCAGCACGGGTCTTGAGCTCCTTTTTATCCCAATCCTCAGCGCGCGTTTCCGCATTGATAAGAGACGTCGGCACCGTCCGTTTTTCATAATCCACGTCAAACGCTTTTCTCTTTTTGACCTTTTTCATAACCGATCCTTTCGGGGATTTATTTACAATTATGGACGCGCGCCCGCGCGAGAGCCTCCACTTTCAACCTTCCATATCTTCTTTTGGAAAGATACTTCAACGCAACCCTGGTATCCCCATTTACTCTTCATCCTCATTTTCCCCTTCCATTTCGGAAGAAGATGCAACGTTCGCCATATCGATGACGTCGCGGATCTTTTGCAACACGACGTCCTTGCCATAGCCCGTTTCCGCGCTGGTAGCAAGCAGATTTTTCTCGCCTAAATACAAATCGGCAGCGATCGCTTTGATATGCTCCTTCAACTTCATCTTGGACAACTTATCCGCCTTTGTCAGCACGACGGTAAAGGGCAGGATATGATAATGAAGGAACTCGATCATCTGCAAGTCGTCCGCCGTAGGATCATGGCGAGAGTCCGCCAACATAAAGACGTGCGCTATCTTGTCCTGATCCTTAAAGAAGGAATCGAGGGTCTTTGCCCACTTCTCCTTTTCTCCCTTAGACACGCGCGCAAAGCCGTATCCCGGCAGATCGGCAAGAATAAATTCGCCGAAATCAAAATAATTGACAAGTCTTGTCCGACCAGGCTCGCTACTCGTTTTTGCGAGTTTTTTTCTATTCGCGAGCATATTGATAAACGAACTTTTTCCGACGTTAGATTTTCCGCAAACGGCGATCATGGGCTTATCGGGTGTAATAAACTGGTCTGTCCTTGCTGCGGACGTGATAAACGTCGCTTTTTTAATTACCACCGCGGGTTGTTTGTTTTCCGTTTTTTTATACTTCATCTCATACATGGTTATCACCTATGCGCCAGCTTTTCGCCGGGTCAACGTACCGTTGGATCCGGTTAAGGGGAAGGGACATAATCCCTTATCAGGGTGCAGGGGCGGAAGCCCTTGACCCAAATTAGGAAGTCAAGGAACTCAGTTCCTTGCGGAGGTGGGCAGAGCCCAAGAAAGCACCTCTCCATAAAACAAGGCTTTGCCTTGCGTTTTATCATGGCGTAAGTTATCAACGCCAAAACTAAGTTTCTTGACTTCCCAACATGGTTCAGCAGCGCACGCTGTCGCCAACGTCCTTTTCGGGAAGCACGGGTACGGGCTTAATCTTGGGTTTTCTCGGGGTCTTAGGCTTCGGTTTTTCCGCCGCCCCGTCGCAGAACGCGACCGCAAACACTTCGTCAACCTCACCGACGGGGATAAACGTAACGTCCCGTTTCAGTACCTCGGGCAGCTCCGCGATCTCCCGTTCGTTTCCTTTCGGCATAAGCACAGTCCTGATTCCTATCCGACGCGCTGCCAAAGCTTTTTCTTTTAAACCGCCGATCGGCAATACCTTACCGCGCAGAGTGATCTCCCCTGTCATCGCTACGTCGCTTCGTACCTGCCTGCCTGTAAGCGCCGACAGTATCGCCGTCGCAATGGTGATCCCGGCGCTCGGTCCGTCTTTGGGCGTCGCCCCTTCGGGCACATGGATATGCAGATCCGTTTTTGCAAATCTTTCCGCATCAATCCCGTATTTATCCGCCCTTGCGCGGATATACGTCAACGCCGCCAACGCCGATTCCTTCATTACGTCGCCGAGCTTGCCCGTCAGCCTCACTTCGCCCTTTCCCGGCATCGCGATCGCCTCGACCGTCAGCGTCGTACCGCCAACCACCGTCCACGCCAACCCCGTCACCGCGCCGACCTCCGGCTGCAAAAGACCGACGTCGATCGTAAATTTCGGCGCTCCGAGCAGTTCGATCACCTTTTCTTTGTCCACCGTCACGCAAGGCAACGTCTTGTCCGACGCATATTTAACGGCGATCTTCCGACAAATCGCCCCCACTGTCCGTTCCAGCGTACGCACGCCCGCCTCGCGGGTATATCCCTCGATCGCCATACGCACGCCTTCTTCCGTGAACGACGCATTGTTGTCCGTCAAACCGTTCGCCGCCAGCTGCTTGGGCGCAAGATACCGACGCGCGATCTCCGTCTTTTCCTCCAGCGTATACCCCGACAGCTCGATGATCTCCATTCTGTCGCGCAGGGGTGCAGGAATCGTTTCCAGTGAATTTGCCGTCGTAATAAACAGCACCTTACTCAGATCGTACGGCGCTTCGATAAACCGATCACGGAAGGTGGAATTCTGCTCGGGATCGAGCACCTCCAAAAGTGCGCCCGCAGGGTCGCCGTGCATATCCGACGTGATCTTATCGATCTCGTCCAACAGAAAAACGGGATTGATCGAACCCGCCTGCTTCATTCCGTACATGATCCGCCCCGGCATCGCACCGATATACGTACGACGATGTCCGCGGATCTCCGCTTCGTCCTTCACGCCGCCCAGACTCATCCGCACGAATTTTCTGCCCAACGCCCGCGCGATCGACTGCGCAATACTCGTTTTACCGACCCCCGGAGGTCCAACAAAGCACAAAATGGGCGCTTTCATGTTCCCTGTCAGTTTGAGTACCGCAAGATATTCCGTGATACGTTCCTTGATCTTATCCAAACCGTAATGATCCTTTTCCAGTACCGCGACGCAATCGGCAAGCGCTTCCGTATCTTCCGTTTCTTCTTTCCAAGGCAACGCCAGCACTTGTTCCAAATACCCCGTGATCACTGTATATTCAGGCGAGGTCGTCTGCATCTTGCTCATACGGTCGATCTCTTTAAGACATTTCTTTTCCAGATCCTCAGGCAAGCCCTTCGCGAGGACCTGGCTTCGGAATTCGTTTTCTTCCTTATCATCGTCACCCAGCTCGGTGTGGATCGCCTTCAACTGCTCGCGCAGGAAATAATCCTTTTGGTTTTTATCGATGCTCTGGCGCACCGACGAAGCAATCTTTTTCTCGATCTTGGATATCTCCAGCTCGTCGTTAAGACAACGCTCGAACAGCTTCAACCGCTCGACGATACGCCCCTCCTCGAGAATGGATTGCTTGATATCCAACCGCACCCGCATGGACGAAACGGCAAGATCGATATATTCGTCCACGTCCGTAAGGCGGTCAAGCTTGGAAAAAGTTTCCTTAGGGACTTTACCGTCTGCAGCAAGCACGTCTTTGACGAGTTCCTTCGCCGTACGGAAATATGCTTCTTCAAGCACCTCGTCGCCATGGATAATACGGAGCTCGTCCGCAACAGCATAAAAATAGCCGCTTTCAAATCCGACGGAACGGGCTTTCGCGCGATACAGCCCCTCGCACAATACACGAACCACGCCGCCCGTCAACTGCAACACCTGTTTGATGCGCGCAACGCAACCGACCGTGTAGAGATCGTCGGCAGTGATCTTATCCTTTTCCGTTTCACGCTGCGTACAAATGAGCACCTGTCCGCCGACAGCGGCGCGTTCAATGGCTTTTAGCGTCATCTCACGGCCGACTTCAAAAGTGATCGAAGTATGCGGAAACGCCACCTTGCCTCGCAGTGGCACGATGGGTAATACGTTTGCTTTTAAGTTTTCTGTTTCAATTTTGTTTTCCATAATATATATTTTTAACCGCTTTTTACGGTTTCTAAACGAAATTTTCCGTCATCTCCAATATTAATATCAACATAAGAAGCATACCAGGTATTCGTTCACATACAATTTACAACACCTGCAACACGAAAAATTTCAGATACTGCGTTTCTTCCTCATTCAACAGCGCGGGATGATCGGGCGCCTGCGATTTTATCTCGAGGGTACGCACTCGTCTTCCGCTCTCTTTCGCCGCCTCCGCCAGCATCCGCTCGAACAGAGGTAAAGTCATATAATGCGAGCACGAACAAGTTGCAAGATATCCACCCCGCTTGACCAGCTTCATACCCAACACGTTGATGTCTTTATAACCGCGATACGCGTCCTTTGCCTCCGCCGCGCTCTTACAAAAGGCAGGCGGATCGAGTACGATCAGGTCGTATTTCTCACCCGCCGCGCGCTTTTGTCGCAACAACTCGAACACGTCCGCTTTCTCGACGGAGATATTTTTCAAACCGTTCAACGCCGCGTTTTTCATGACGTTATCAAGAGCGAATTGCGACACGTCGACCGCTGTCACCTTTTCCGCCGTCAACGCCGCGTTTAACGAAAAGCCGCCGCTGTTACAGAAACAATCGAGCACGCTTCCGCCCGTCGCGTATCTGCGCAACGCAAACCGATTTTCCTTCTGGTCGAGGAAATATCCTGTCTTTTGTCCGTTTTTGACGTCCACGGACATTTTGAGTCCGTTCTCTTCGATGATGACCTCATCGGGTACTTCGCCGTACAGTACCCCCTTTTCTTCGGGCAAGCCTTCTTTCGCGCGTACGGCGACGTCACTGCGTTCAAAAATCCCGCGTGGCTTAAACAGGCGCACCAGGGCTTCGACGATCGTCTTTTTTCGTTGATATATTCCCAGGGAGAGGCACTGAATCGCCAGCACGTCGGCGTATTTATCCACGATCAGTGCGGGCAGATCATCCGCTTCGCCAAACACGACGCGGCAACAGTTTTCATACCCCAGACGTTTTCTCTGTTCCCATGCCTCGGCGATACGGCGGTAGTAGAACTCTCCCTCGTCGGTATCACTACTGCGGATAAAGATCCGCACCAGGATCTTTGACGCGTGGTTGATATACCCTTTACCGATGAATCGTCCGTCATACGCGCAAACGGTGGCAAGCGAACCGTTTTTGTCCTTACCTTCTATCCTTGCCACTTCGTTGGCAAACACCCAGCTATGCC
This sequence comes from Candidatus Scatosoma sp., assembly GCA_045128175.1. Lineage (GTDB taxonomy): Bacteria > Bacillota > Clostridia > Christensenellales > Borkfalkiaceae > Scatosoma. The sequence continues at coordinate 868 of JBGVRF010000116.1, read as the reverse complement.
CGGCAAGCAGGCGCTTTTCTTCATTCTTTTTCAAATACACCACGTACGGCATTTTTCTCTCCTTTTTATCTGTACTATAACGATCCCTTGCGGGGCATAGAGCTTTTTCCCGATAATTATACCACAAATCTTTGAAAATGTAAAGAGGTTTTATCGGGGTCGCGGATAAGGCGACCGCCCTTCCGTGACAAATCCGCTTTTTGCCCCCTCAACAAAGATTTCACACAGTCTTTCCATTCCAAGATTGACAAAAAAGAGTATATTTGGTATAATATAATCGTAACACAACGTAAACATAGAATTATCGGAGTCAGCCATGTTAAAATCACTGCTTACAAAGCTTAAAGAATCGACCGTCTCGGTGTTGCCTGTGGCGTTGATCGTTCTTGCGCTTAACTTCACGCCCCTTGTCGACTTTTCAGCGACGGAATCGTTGGTATTCGCCTTTTCGGCACTGGCGTTGATCCTCGGCATCGCGCTGTTCAACCTCGGCGCGGACATCGCCATGACCCCGATGGGCGAACAGATTGGCTCGGGCTTGTCCAAAATGGGTAAATTCAAAACTCTGCTCGTCATCTGTTTTGTTATGGGTGTATTTATAACCATTGCCGAACCCGATCTTTCCGTCCTCGCCTCGCAGGTCAAGGACGTTATCAACGGCACGACACTGACGCTTGCGATCGCGGTCGGCGTAGGATTGTTTCTCGTTTTGGGCGTGCTGAAAATCGTATTCCGCGTCAGTCTTTCGCATATGCTTACCTTCTTCTATATGCTACTGTTCGCGTTGGTATCGATCGTCATCATCGGCGGCAACGAAAGCTTTTTACCCCTTGCGTTCGACTCCGGCGGGGTCACGACAGGCCCCATC
>JBGVRF010000115.1:0-3765 GCA_045128175.1 Candidatus Scatosoma sp. | reverse complement strand
CCTTTGCACAGCTTCTTGACGCGGTTGCATCGATTGAAGGAAAATTTCGCGTTCGTTTTATGACCAGCCACCCTAAAGATTTCAACGAAGACGTCGTAAGGGTAATGGAAAAGCATCGTAAAATATGCAGGCTTGTGCATTTGCCCGTACAATCGGGCTCGAATACGATCTTAAAGGAAATGAACCGCCGTTATACGCGCGAAAAGTATCTGGAAGAAATACGTATGTTGAAGGCACGTCTTCCGGAGGCGGAGGTGACCTCGGATATTATCGTAGGCTTTCCGGGCGAAATGGAAGAGGATTATTTGCAGACGGAAGACCTCGTGAGAACGGTCAACTTTGCTTCGGCGTTTACGTTTGTATATTCGCCACGTCAGGGCACGAAAGCCGCAACGATGGAAAATGCCGTTCCGGAGCCCGTACAAAAAGACAGGATACAACGCCTTGTCGAGTTGGTCAATTCACTTACGCGCGCAAAATCGGAGAAATATCTCGGAAAGACGGTAGAGATCCTTTGCGAAGATTATGATGAGAAAAAGGGATTGTATCTTGGGCGCGATGAGTTTGGGCGTATGGGGTATTTTGAAAGTAAAGAAAACGTTGTCGGTCGATTTGTGTTTTTAAAAGTGACAAAGGCGAACGGCATTTCCCTCTACGGCGAGCTTGTAGAATAATAAGAAGAAATTGCAAAATTACGAAATTACGAAGGCAGGTTAAAGAGGTATGGCGCTTTCACAAATGATGCAGCATTATCTTTCCATGAAAGAAAAGTATAAAGATTGCATTCTTTTTTATCGTCTCGGCGATTTTTACGAGATGTTTTTTGACGATGCGGTCAAAGTTTCGAAAATGCTTGATCTCACGCTTACGGGCAGAGATTGCGGACTTTCTGAGCGCGCGCCTATGTGTGGTATTCCATATCATGCGGCGGATACGTATATAGCGAAGCTTGTGGCGTACGGCGAAAAGGTAGCGATCTGCGATCAGCTGTCCGATCCGAAGGCTGCGGGGCGTGGGTTGGTCGAGCGCGACGTTGTACGCATTGTGTCCGCCGGTACGCTTATCGAGGAAGAAATGCTGGACGAAACAAAAAATAATTATATCGCCTGCGTTTTTAAAGCTTCCGATTGCGTTGCAATGGCGTGGACGGATATTACAACGGGTGAATTTCTCGCGCAGGAATTTATCGGAGAAACGGCATTGGAAGAGGCTATCGGACAACTCGTCAAGCTTTCTGTGGCAGAGATTATCTGTAACGAGGAGATGTTGCTTGCAAGCAAAAACGTGAAAGAGGTAAAACATAATCTGATTCCGCCGTTTTCCTGTTATTTGCCGTGGGCGTTCAACGTCAAGCATGCGGAAAAGAACTTGCTGGAACAGCTTGGCACAGCGTCGCTTTCCGCGTACGGGATTGCGGCGAAGGAAAACCTGATTGCCGCCGCGGGGGCGCTTGTCGAATATCTTCGCGAAACGCAGAAGCATTCGCTTTCCAATATCAATACCATCAAGGTGATCAACCGCGAAAAGTATATGGTGTTGGACAGCAACGCGGTGCGCAATCTCGAATTGGTCAGAAATAATTCCGAGAATAAAAAATACGGTTCGCTTTTGTGGGTGTTGGATAAAACAAAAACGGGCATGGGGGCTCGCCTTCTCAATCGTATGGTGCTTTCCCCACTTAAAGATGTGGAGGAGATCGATTACCGTTTGGATGGCGTGGAAGAGCTTGTCAATTCTGCTGTGGTGCGTGTAGGTCTTTCCGAAACGCTTCGCGAAGTGAAGGACGTAGAACGCATTTCGGGTAAAATATCTAACGGAAACTTGATGCCGCGGGACTGTCTTGCGCTTGCAGCGTCTTTGAATGCGTTGCCGGCATTGAAATTCCAGTTGACGGGTTTTACTTCGAAGATACTTTTGGATATCGACGGGGGGCTTTTGGATATGAAACAGCTGGCAGATCTTCTCTGTGCGGCGATCGACGAAAAAGCGCCTGCGCTCATGAAGGACGGTGGGTATATCCGTGGCGGATTCAATGCGGAATTGGATGAGCTTCGTCAAATCAAAAAGAAAGGAAAATCCATTCTCGATGATATCGAAAACAGAGAAAAAGAGCGTACGGGTATCAAAACCTTGAAGGTTGGATTTAACCGTGTATTCGGCTATTATATCGAAGTCAGCAATTCCTTTAAAAATCAAGTTCCCGCCGATTATATCCGTAAACAGACGTTGACCACAGGTGAACGTTTTATTACCGAGGAACTTAAAATTTGGGAAGAAAAGATTCTTACCAGCGACGAGAAGGCGTTGGTCTTGGAAGCACGTATCTATCGTCAACTCGTCGACGCGCTTTCGGAAAATATCGGAAAACTCAAGAAGATCTCCGAATCGATCGCCTTGCTCGATTGTTTAGTTTCTTTTGCGACGGTGGCGAAGGAGCGTCGCTACGTTCGACCTAAGATTTTGGAAAGCGGTACACCGTTGTCGATCTCGGACGGTCGTCATCCCGTTGTCGAGGCGATATCTAAAGAGCGTTTTGTTCCCAACGATACCCTTTTGGACAACGGGGAAAACAGCTGTGCGGTCATTACCGGTCCGAATATGGCAGGTAAGAGTACGTATATGCGGCAGGTCGCCTTGATTGTCCTGATGGCGCATATCGGTTCGTTTGTACCGGCAAAAGCGGTGGATATCCCGCTTACCGACCGTATCTTTACCCGCGTCGGGGCCAGCGATAACCTTATTTTCGATCAAAGTACGTTCATGGTCGAGATGACGGAGGTCGCTACAATCTTATTGCACGCAACGCGGGACAGCTTACTCGTTTTGGACGAGGTCGGTCGCGGTACAAGTACCTACGACGGACTTTCCATTGCGTGGGCGGTCGTTGAGTTCCTTGTGAAGAATATTCATGCTAAAACGCTGTTTTCAACGCATTATCATGAACTGACGGAGTTGGAAAACACGCTTGCGGGCGTAAAGAATTATAAGGTCACAGTAAAGGAGCTGAATGGTGCGGTCGTATTTTTGCGTAAGATCGCGCGCGGGGGCGCGCATCGGAGCTTCGGTATCGAGGTCGCCTCGCTTGCAGGCGTACCGAAAGAGGTGACGACGCGAGCGAAGGGTATTTTGAAAACGCTTGAAAAGAACGATATTGCGCGAGGGAGATTACAGATCGATGCAACGGAGGAGACGGAAGAAAAGCAATTTACTGAGGTGGAACGCATTTTGTTGGATGCTGATCTCAACACCCTTTCCCCCATGCAGGCATTGATGCTTTTAAGTGATCTGAAAGAGAAACTCAATTTGGAGAACGATTAATATGTCGAAAATTAATATATTGCCTGCAAAGGTATATAATAGGATCGCGGCGGGTGAGGTCGTTGATAGACCATATTCTGTCGTAAAAGAGCTGGTCGAAAATTCCATTGACGCGGGCGCGACGGAGATCGAAATTTATATCGAGCAGGGAGGAAAGCAGCTTATTCGCGTCATTGACAACGGTTGCGGGATCGAGCGCTCGGATCTGCAATCGGCGTTTTTGCCGCATGCGACAAGTAAAATCTCGAAGGCGGAAGATCTTGAAAATATTATGACCCTCGGTTTTCGAGGTGAAGCTGTGGCGTCTATTGCCGCCGTATCGAAAATGACGATCACGTCCAAGACACCGGAGGGAAAATGCTATCGCTTGACTTCAGATGGAGGTGAATTGGGGCAGATTACTGAAGCTGCGGGCGAAAACGGTACCGAGGTCAGTGTGGAGATGTT
>JBGVRF010000114.1:0-12377 GCA_045128175.1 Candidatus Scatosoma sp. | reverse complement strand
CTCCGGCGCCCGTGGTTCCATCGACCAGATCAAACAGCTTGCTGGTATGCGTGGTCTAATGGTTAACCCTCAAGGTAAAAAGATCGAGGTTCCCGTTAAATCGTGTTTCCGTAACGGTTTGTCCGTTTTGGAATATTTCATTTCCTCGCACGGTGGTCGTAAAGGTCTGACCGATACCGCTCTGAAAACGGCGGACTCCGGTTATTTGACTCGTCGTCTTGTCGACGTTTCGCACGAGATCATCGTCCGCGAAGAGGACTGCTGCGCAGGCAGAAAGCCGCAAGGCATGGTCGTGAAAGCGATCTACGATACCGTCGGTAAAGAGATTGAAGGCTTGAAATCGCGTATTCTCGGCAGATTTGCCGCAGAGGACGTGGTTCATCCCGAAACGGGCGAAGTGCTTGTTGCGACAAATCAGTTTATTGACGAGAAGGAAGCGAGCGCGATCTGCGACGCGGGCATCACCGAAGTTTCGATCAGAAGTATCTTTGCTTGTTCTTCGAGATTTGGCGTTTGCGCGAAGTGCTACGGTAAGAACATGGCGACGACGTTTCCCGTTCAGGTCGGCGAAGCGGTTGGTACGATCGCGGCGCAGTCTATCGGTGAACCGGGTACCCAGCTTACGATGCGTACCTTCCATACGGGCGGTATTGCAGCGACGGGGGATATCACACAAGGTCTTCCCCGTGTCGAAGAATTGTTCGAAGTGAGAAAGCCGAAAGGCTGTGCGACGATCTGCGAGGTGGAGGGCGTTATTTCCATCGACGATTCTGACGGATCGAAGCACGTCAAGGTATTGGACGAAGCGACGGGCGAAGTGAAGAAAGAATACAGCCTGCCCTTCAACGCAGAGATCAAGGTGAAGAACGGCGAAAAGGTGACCCCGGGCGTACTGCTCAATGCGGGTAGCGTATATCCTCAGGATATCCTGCACGTACAGGGCGTCAAGGGCGTACAGGATTATATCCTTGAACAGGTACAATCCGTTTACCGTTCGCAAGGCGTTGAGATCAACGACAAACACGTTGAGATCATCGTTCGCCAGATGCTTAAGAAAGTCCGCGTAGAAAACGCAGGCGACACCAACCTGTTGCCGGGCGAGCTAGTGGATATGGTAACCTTCCAGGACGAAAGCGCGAAAGCGATGGCAAACGGCGGCAGACCCGCCCTTGCAAAGCGTGTACTTTTGGGTATCACGAAAGCGGCGCTTGCGACCGATTCGTTCCTTTCCGCGGCATCCTTCCAAGAAACGTCGAGAGTACTCACCGAAGCGGCTATCCGCACCAAGCGTGATTATTTGGTCGGTTTGAAAGAAAACGTTATCATCGGTAAGTTGATCCCCGCAGGCACGGGTACAAAGGCGTACAAGAACGTTACGCCGCAGTATATCGGCGGTTACACGCCCGTTTCCGCGCCTGTTGTAAATGAGGAAGAGGCGGAATCCGAAGCCGAAGCGTTGGAAACTGAATCCACGGATGAAGCGATCTGACGTAAAACGGAATAATACGAACACCCTCTGCTTTTGCAGAGGGTGTTTTCATCGGAAACGTACCGTTGCGCCAACGTTCCGCTGGACCAACGTTCCGCTGGACCAAGTTTTGAGGTCAAGGAACACAGTTCCTTGCGAGGTTTTAAGGGCGAGAAGCCCTTAACGGGTGTGGGCAGAGCCCACGAAAAAAGCCCCAAGAAAGCAAGCTTTGCCTTGCGTCCTCACACCGATAGGCGTTATTGCGACGAAGTCGCCTTAAACCCCAACAAAGCAAGGCTTTGCCTTGCGTTTTGAACCCCCCCCCAGTTCATTTCATTCGCTTTCTCGGGCAATGCAAGGAAAACATTGCCCTCGGGCATCGTTCGCGCAGACATATGCGCTCACTCACCTCGCCCTTAAAAGGCATTATCAATGCCTTTTTTTAACGGGTAACTCGTCCCCCTTTAAAGACAAGGGGGCGAGAGGCGAAGCCGTTCTTTTCCGACGGAAAAAATTTTTTGCAAAAAACAAAAATATTTTCCGTGTTTATGTGACGAAATGCAAACTTTTTCTGTCTATAAGGATAAGAAAATAAAAAACGGGCATACCAGGTATGCGTTGAGCGTAAAAACAGGCGTATTGCATACGGGCGTAGCAGACAAGTGGATAAACCGCTTTCTATTTTTGAATACTTGACATTTTTTATCTCAGGTGTTATAATGTGTCTGTACAATCGTTTTATGAGATAAGGAGAAAAGTGTGGGGATAGAGAAATTAAAAGCGTTTTTTGCCCGAAAAAACAACTGGCTGATATTGCTATTTATCCTGCTGGGTACGTTGGTCCGCGTCTATCGTTTTGGAGCGCTCCCGATCGGGCTCAATCAAGACGAGGCTTTTGCGGGATACGAAGCGTTTTCGCTGGCAAATTACGGGGTGGATACCTCCGGCTATCATAATCCCGTCTATTTCGTCGCATGGGGTAGCGGAATGAACGTGTTGGAAAGCTATCTCGCCATTCCGTTTATCAAAATTTTCGGGTTAAGCGTATACACGATCCGTCTGCCACAGCTCCTTTGCGCGTTGGCGTGTCTGCCCGTTTTGTACCTGCTGTTGCGGGAAATGACGAATAACGAACGGATTGCGCTGATTGGGTTGGGTCTGCTTGCCCTTTCTCCTTGGCATATCATGCTCAGCCGTTGGGGCTTGGAATCCAATCTCGCGCCCGCATTTTTACTGTTTTCATTCTTCTTTTTCGTGAAAGGCGTCAAAAAGAACGCGTATTTTATCCTTTCCGCTTTTTTCTATGGCGTGACCTTGTACGCGTACGCGATCAAGTGGGCGGTCGTTCCGCTGACGGTCTGTTGTAACGGGCTGTATCTTGTCTGCACAAGGCAAAAGCTGCAATGGCGTTACGTTCTCATCGCCGCGGGCGTGCTGTTTCTTTTGGCGCTGCCGCTATTGCTGTTCGTTATGGTCAACAACGGTTGGATAAACGAGATAAAAACAAGCTTCATTTCCATTCCGAAAATGCTGGTCATGCGCGATTCCGAAATAAAATTGAGCAATCTTGTTGATCCCGACGCCTATTACGATCTTATCAAATTGATGGCGGAACAGGACGACGGCTTGCTTTGGAATTCGACGCGGTTCGGTTTCTTTTACAAGATCAGTATCCCGTTTATCCTTTTCGGGGTAACGAAGCTGATCATGGAAACGGCAGAGGGGATCAGGCGTAGAGAATTCCGTATGCATACGCTTATCCTCATCTCTTTTGTCTGCTCGCTGTTGTCGGCGGTAATGCTGACGGGGAAAAACGTCAACAGGATCAACGCCGTACATATGTATACGTTGCTTTGCGCAGCGATAGGGGTGGACGCCTTTGTCGAATTGTGTAAGGACAAGCAACTTTTGAAAAATACGTTGATCGTCTGCTATGCGCTCTGTTTTGCATTCTTCTGCTCGTATTATTTCGGCGATTACAATCAGAATATAGCAAACTCTTTCCGTTACGGCGCGGAGGATGCGGTGCGGTTTGTGAACGAGAAGGAGTTCCAAAGCGTAAACGTGGACGAGGGGATGTATTATCCGCAGTTACTTTTTTACGATCAGACGCCGACGGACGAGTTTTTGGCGACGGTCGAATACAGAAATTATCCGGCGAAGTTTTTGTCGGTGGAAAAGTTCACGAAATATACGTTCGGGGTCAATTATAACAACCTCGACCTGTCGTACGACGGATATATCATCAAAACGGATAAGAGATCGTATTTCGAGCAAAAAGGCTTTGAGATCGAGGAATTCGGATATTTTTCCGTGGCATATCAAGCGGAGTAGGTAAAGGTTTTATGACAATAAAGATCAATAAAGAAAAAATTAATGTGATATTTGCAAAGATAAAGGCGTTTTTTGTGAAGGCGGAATTTCCGTTGCTGTTTGTCGGGATCACGGTCGCGGCGATGTTGCTTCGCGGCACGCTGTTCGACGGAAAGTCTGGAGATTATAACACCTTTCTCCTCAAATGGTTCAATACGATCAAGGAGGAAGGGGCGATCAGCGCGCTGGGGCGCCGGGTCGGCGATTATACGCCCGCGTATTTCTATATCCTTACCATATTGACTTGGTTCCCGATCGAGCCGCTGTATTCGATCAAAGCGGTGTCCTGCCTGTTCGATATCGTTTTGGCGACCTTTGTCGCGCTTTGCGTGAAAGAACTGACGAAAAACAAATTTATGACGCTCGGTTCCTATTGCATCATTCTGCTGATGCCCAGCGTATTTTTCAACAGCGGCGCGTGGGCGCAGTGCGATTCGATATTTACCTCTTTTTGCGTTATCAGTTTATATCTGTTGCTCAAAGAGAAAAATATCTGGACGGTCGTTGCGTACGGCGTGGCGTTTTCCTTTAAGTTGCAGGCGATCTTTATGGCGCCACTCTTTGCCGTGCTGTATTTTAAGCGCAAGATCCCGCTTTGGTCGCCGCTTCTGGTCGTGGGCGTATATTTCCTGTTCTGCGTGCCATCGTGGCTGTGCGGCAGGGATTTGTGGTCGTTGTTGACTATTTATGTCAATCAGGCGGGCTCGTATTCGATGCTCACCCTGTTTGCAACGACTTTCGTCGCGTTGTTCGGAAACGTAAACGATTATCACAATCAACGCGTTTCCACGATGCTGGTCGTGTTGGCGTTGATCGTTACGGCGTTGCTTATTTATGTATGCGCGAGAAAAGCGAAATGGAAAAAGGGGAGCGCGATCGATTTTGGGTTCTTGTTCTCGATCATCGTGCCCTTTCTGTTGCCGCATATGCACGAGCGGTATTTCTATCTCGCGACGATCCTTTCCATTATCTACGCTTTCCTGCACCCGAAACGCATTTACGCGGCGGTCATCTCGGAGTTTTGTTCCTTTTACGTCGTTTGCAATCACCTGTACGGGATCAATTATCTGTCCTTGCAGTTGGTGACGCTGATCCAGTTGGCGAACATCGTGTTGCTTTTCAGAGATCTTTGGAAAGAATACATAACTTCGTCAACGCCCGTGTTGCCTATTTTGACGGCGGTCACGCCTACAGCGGAAAAGGATCCGGAAAAGACGGAAAATGAGGGAGAATGATATGCGGGAAGAAAGAGCTTTAAAAACGGAAGAGGGCGCGGAGGGCGGCTTTGAAAGGTTCGTCCGTACCTTGTCGCATGTTTTTCGCATTGTGCAAAACGGACTGCGGAAGATATCGCCTTTCGTCTGGATTTTTCCCCCTGTTATCGTGTTTTTGGCAATGATGCTGTTTTTCAAGTCGGACGGATTGTACCCGTTTGGGACAAAGACCCTTTCTTGGTGCGATATGGACCAGCAGGTCGTGCCCCTTCTTATCGATCTGAAAGATATCCTCTCGGGGGAGGAGGGGTTCTTTTTCAGCTTTAAAAACGCGGGCGGCATGAATTTTTACGGCGTGTTCTTTTTCTTCCTGTCCAGTCCGTTTTCCGTGCTGGTCGCGTTTGTGGATAAGGCGGAGATCGCGCTGTTTGCCAACGTTCTCGTGGCATTGAAGATGTCCGCGATCGCGTGTACGGCTTCCGTCTATTTTTCAAAGAAATATCCCAATGCGGGACTGCTCAACGTTGCTTTGTCCGTTTTGTACGCTTTTTCGGGCTACGTCATGATGTATTTCCAAAACGTCATGTGGCTGGATATCGTGTACCTGTTCCCATTGCTTTTATTGGGGCTGGAAAAACTCAAAGAGGGGAAACGCGCGCTGTTCACCGCCGTGCTGGCGGCGTGCCTGTTCGTTAATTATTACCTCTCGTACATGATCGTCGTGTTTCTGCTGCTCTACGTCTTTGTCGCGTTGCTCGTGCATAAGGATAAGAAGTTTGCGGGGAATTTCGCGCTCTGCTGCGTTGTGGCGGCACTCGTGTCCGCGGTGGTGTGGTTGCCTTGCTTTTTGCAGTATTTTTCGTCGGGCAGAAAGACCTCGATATACGAGAATCTCGTCAATTCCAGCGCGTTCACCGCGTATCAGACGAGTTTTCCCACCGTCTTTTCCGTGATGTTTTTATTCCCGTTCGCATTTTCGGGCAAGGACACAGGCAAGGATTCGTTCGTAAGGCGTATCCTGTTTATCGCAACGCTCGTGCCGATCGTTCTGGAGCCCGTCAATAAAATGTGGCAGACGGGCAGTTATATGAGCTTCCCCACCCGTTATGCGTTTATCACGATTTTTCTTTGCTTGACGCTTGCAATGGATTGCATGACGAGAAAGGATAAGGCAAAATTACCCGCCGTGGAGTTCAAAGAGCCGCGGTTCAGTAAGGCGAGTATTTTGGAAAAATTGAAAAAAGAGGCACCCAGGTATGCGGTGAGCTTACTTTTGTTGGGCGTTTCGATCTGGTATTGCTCCTTTGCGATCGAGTATACGAAGGTCAATCACGAAACGATGGATCAGTATTCTACGACGCTGTGGGGGAATGCGGCGTCTTTCGACGCGCTACTTACTCTGTATGCGGTGGCAGTGTCGGTAGGCGTGCTGGCATACGCGTTATATCGGCTCAAACTGTTGAAGCCCGTTTGTCTGTGGTTGGCGGTGGGGATCATGGTCGTATCCGAGCTGTACGTAGCGCCGATGACGTATATCCATGCGCCCGCGCACGACGTGGCTTGGCAACAGCAAGTGTTAGAGCTTGCCGATAAGATCGACGACGACGGATTTTATCGTGTGAAATCAGATAAGGAATATTCAGGCAGAGATTTCGACGTCAATTTGATGGGGAGCTTGGGGTACAACGCGTTGGGGCATTATACGTCGTTGACGAAATATAATTATATGACGGCGATCAAGCAATTCGGTTACACGTCCTATTGGATGGAGGTGGGGAACAGCGGCGGTACGTTTTTAACGGACGCATTGCTTTCAGTGAAATATTCGATCTCGTCGCAGAAAAACTCGGGGGACATATATCAAGGCGAATATTTCAATATTTCGGCGTTGAACGCATACCTGCCCCTGGGCATCGTGACGGAAAAGGATATCGTCAAGGCGACGGAAAACGGCGCGGACTATACGTGGAGGGCGGAGCTGCAAAGCATACTTGCCGAAGATTTCTTTGGTTCGGCGGACGGCGTGACGACGTATACGTTGGCGGATGCGACGCTGAGCAATTTGACGATGGAGGAAAGCAACGGAAAATACGTATTGACCCCTTCGGGAGGGACCGGAAAGCTTGTTTTCCGTATCCCCGTAGAGGAAACTGCGACGCTGTATTTCAATGCGTTCGATGAAAATACGAATGCTTTGAAACAGGCGATTAACAGCAAATTTTCTGTTTCCGCGCCGAGCTTTTCGCTTTCCGATTATCCAACTCAGAAACAGAACGGATTGGTACGTATGGGAGAATATAGCAACCGCGAAGTAACGGTAACCGTGACGGTGAAAAGCGCTGTAACGGTACGCGACGTGAGCTTGGTGGCTTTGGAGAATGAAAAGCTCTCGGGCAAGATCGAGCAGACGGAAACGGTGGGATTGACCGCGGGGAAAAATTCGCTTTCGGGCAGTTATACGGCGCAAGGCGGCGAATGTGTGTTCCTGTCCGTGGCGTACGACAGTGGCATGAAGCTGAAGATCAACGGTAAAAAAGCGGAGCTGTACGAGGTATACGACGGGTTCACGGCGTTTTATCTGGAGGAAGGCGTCAACGATATTTCGATCACGTTCACGCCGAAAGGGTTTGTGTTGGGCTTGCTCGGGTGTTTGCTCGGCGTCGGGGTCTGCGTGGCGGCGATCGTGTTATGGATAAGGAAGAAGTGGCGGTTCGAGCTTCCGCCCGTATTGGAAAGCGTTGCGTATTACACATTGATCGCGGTCGGCGCGGTTGTGGTTCTGACCGTGTACGCGTTGCCGCTGGTGCTTGCGGCCCTATAATCGAACCTGCGTACCGCCAGCGTTCCGCCGGATCATGTCGGGAAATCAAGAAACTCAGTTTTTTGTCAGAGTCCAGAGGCGGAAGCCTTTGGCGTGGTATGGAGCGGCGTTCCATAAATACCAAGCCCCAAGAAAGCAATCGAGAGGTTGCGTCCTCACGCCGTCAGGCGTTGCGGACGGCAAAGCATTGTGCGTGCTATTGCCTATTTAAATAAACGTAAGGATAAGCTGATATTATGCAAGAAAAAGAAGAAACAACCGTAAAACAAACAAAAAAAGAGCTGTTTGGGGAGGTATTTCGCTTCCTGCTCGTCGGCGGTACAGCAACGGTGGTCGATTATATCGTATCGTATATCCTATACGCATGGTTGCTTCCCCCGACGCTCGTGGGGGAAGTGTGGGCGTTGATCGTGTCCACGGCACTGGGCTTTTCCGTGGGACTCGTCGTCAACTGGCTACTGTCCGTAAGCTTCGTATTTAGAGCGGTAAAAAATAAGGAAGAGGTGAGGTCGAAAAAATCCTTTCTTTTGTTCACCGTTATTGGCGTCATCGGGCTGGCGATCTCGCTGTTGGGAATGCAGCTCGTCAACGTGTTGCCCGACATCACTCTGTTCGGATCGACGACCTTCCTCGGCGCGGCTTGGATCTGGTGGTTGATGAAGGTCGTGATGACCTGCATCGTCCTCGTTTGGAATTATATCGGTCGCAAACTGTTTATTTTCAAATCGTAAAATCGTTACAAATGGACAAAAAAACGCCAAAAAAATGTCGAAAATAAGAAAAATTATAAAAATTCAAAAAAATTTTTCAAAAAAGTATTGAAATTTTCGAAAATATGAGTTATAATAGATACAGAAGTTTGAAAAACCAGTATCCGTTGCGGTTTTTGAAAATAAATCTAGACTACAAGATGTGTTAAACTCCTTTTTTGATGTTGGAAAGAACCGTGACCTTGCGTCGCGGTTCTTTCTCGTCAAAAACAGAAAGCACAGATTTCGCTTGGAAACGGTTCCCTCGTACATAAAAAGGTGAAATGATAAAAAAATCCTTTCAAAAGCTTGACATCGGGGCGCGATTTTGTTATAATGATAGCTGTGAAAAACGGGTCCGTTTTCAAAGCGCCAAAAACTTCGCGGAGGGATCTTTTGCGGACAAGCCGTGAAATTTCGGCCGGCAGCGTATTCGTACATAGGAGGATATATAATGACGGGACACATTCATTCGTTCGAGTCCTTCGGTACGGTAGACGGACCGGGGATCCGATTCGTGGTCTTTCTGCAAGGCTGTCCGTTGCGCTGTCAATACTGTCACAATCCCGATACATGGAAATCGGGCGGCGAGGAGTATACAGCGGAGTCGGTCGTCGCGCAGGCGTTAAGATATAAAAACTATTTCGGGGACAAGGGCGGCGTCACCGTTACCGGCGGCGAGCCGTTGTTGCAAATAGATTTCGTGATCGAGCTGTTTACTCTGCTCAAAGCGAAAGGTATCCACACCTGCGTGGATACGTCGGGAATTATGTTCGATCTCGATTCCGCTGAAAGCGTGGAAAAGCATAAGAAGCTGATCGCGCTCACCGATCTGTTCCTGCTCGATATCAAGCATATCGACGAGGAAAAGTGCAAGAAGCTGACAGGAAGGAGCAATGCGCACACGTTGGCGTTCGCAAAATTTTTAAGCGATAACGGGAAAGCGATGTGGATACGGCAGGTGCTTGTGCCGGGGCTTACCGATTCGGAAGAAGATCTTAAGCAAACGCGTGCGTTCATCGACGGCTTGAAAACGGTGGAAAAGGTAGAGGTCCTGCCTTACCACACGATGGGCGTGGTCAAATATGAGAAATTAGGCTTGGAATATCCGTTAAAAGACGTTTCCGCGCCTTCTAAAGAAAGCGTGGCGAACGCAAGACGGATCCTGGCAGAGGGCAGATAAATGAACGAAAAGGATTATAAAGAACAACTGAAAGGGCTTTGCTGTGTGGAGATCAGCGGCGAATCGTGTGCGAATTGCCTCACTCTGATGCCTATTCTGAAAGAGCTTTGTTCCGCGCGCGACGACGTTCGGCTCGTGCACGTGGAGGCGGACTATTCGACGACGCCGTTGATGGAGGCGTGGGAGGTGGAAAAGGTACCGACCATTCTTTTGATGGATGACGGCGAGATATTCGCGCGGTGTTCGGGGTTTCAGCCCGAGGAGATCCTCGAGATTTGGTTGGAGGCGAAAATTGAAGAACACAAGGCTGCGAAAAAATAAATTCGGAAAATAAATTTGCTTAACGTTTTTGTTTAAACGGCGGCCGATTTGTTGATATATAAGAGTAAAATAAATTACAGGAGTACAAATATGATGCAATACAAAGGTTGGGAAGGATTCGTTCCCGGTAAATGGTGTAATGACGAAATTGACGTACGTGATTTCATTCAGCGTAACTATACGCCGTATGAAGGCGACGCTACTTTCCTCGCTCCCGCGACGGAAGCAACGAAAAAGCTTTGGGATATCGTTTGCGATCTGTCCAAAAAAGAACGTGATGCGGGCGGCGTTTTGAACGCGGACACGAAGATCGTTTCCACGCTCACCTCGCACGGCGCAGGTTATCTTGACAAAGACCTTGAGACCATCGTCGGTCTTCAGACGGACGAACCTTTCAAGCGCGCTTTGCAGCCCTTCGGCGGTATCCGTATGTCGGAAGGCGCTTTGAATATGTACGGTTACGAGATCGATCCTCAAGTCAAGGAGATCTTCACGAAATATCGTAAAACCCACAACGAAGGCGTGTTCGATGCGTATACGCCGGAAATGAGAGCGGCGCGTTCCGCGCACATCCTCACAGGTCTTCCCGACGCATACGGTCGTGGCCGTATCATCGGCGATTATCGTCGTGTGGCTCTGTACGGTGTTGATTACCTCATTCAGAAGAAGGAAGAGGACAAACTCGCTATTAACGGCGATATGACTCCCGATAAAGTCAGAAACCGTGAAGAATTGGCTGATCAGATCAAGGCTTTGAAAGCTTTGAAGGAAATGGCGAAGATTTACGGCTGCGATATCTCCAAGCCCGCTGAAACCGCTAAAGAAGCGATCCAGGCGTTGTACTTTGGCTATCTTGCGGCAGTTAAAGATCAAAACGGCGCGGCTATGTCTATCGGTAGAAACACGACCTTCCTCGATATCTATATCGAACGTGACCTTGCGAAGGGGCTTATCACCGAAACGCAGGCGCAGGAATATATCGACCATTTCGTTATGAAGCTTCGTATCGTGAAGTTCATGAGAACGAAGGAATACAACGAACTGTTCTCCGGCGACCCTACGTGGGTAACCGAATCCATCGGCGGTATGGGCGTAGACGGCAGATCTTTGGTAACGAAGACCTCCTTCCGTATCCTGCACACGCTTGACAACCTCGGCCCTGCACCCGAACCCAACCTTACGGTTCTTTGGTCGAAGAGATTGCCCGTCGCATTCAAGAGATATTGCGCGGATATCTCCATTCGTACCTCTTCCATCCAGTATGAAAGCGACGATCTGATGCGTCCCGAAATGGGCGACGATTATGCAATCGCTTGCTGCGTAAGCTGTATGAGAGTCGGTAAAGATATGCAGTTCTTCGGCGCGAGAGCAAACCTCGCGAAGTGCTTGCTGTACGCGATCAACGGCGGTAAAGATGAATTGATGAAGGACAAAGCTACGGGCAAGCCCATGCAGGTTTCTCCCGAATTCATGCCCATCATGAGCAACGACGCGCTCAATTATGACGAAGTTTGCACGAAGTTCGAAAACATGATGACCTGGCTTGCAGATCTGTACGTGAACACGCTGAATCTTATCCATTATATGCACGATAAGTACAGCTATGAAGCGTTGGAAATGTCCCTTCACGACACGAACGTACGCCGCTTCTTCGCTACCGGTATCGCAGGTCTTTCCTGCGCGGCTGACTCGCTGTCCGCGATCAAGTACGCGAAGGTATACCCCGTTCGTAACGAGGACGGCATCGTAGTGGATTACCGTATCGAAGGGGATTATCCTAAGTATGGTAACAACGACGATCGCGCTGACGAAATCGCAGTATGGATTCTCAAGACGTTCATGAAGAAAGTCAAGAGTCATTACACCTATCGTGACAGCGTTCCCACGACGTCCATTCTTACGATCACGTCGAACGTCGTATACGGTAAGAAGACGGGTAACACGCCCGACGGCAGACGCGGCGGTACGCCTCTTGCGCCCGGTGCGAACCCTATGCACGGCAGAGACAGCCACGGCGCTTTGGCTTCCCTCGAATCGGTTGCGAAACTTCCTTACGAATATTCGAGAGACGGTATTTCCAACACCTTCTCGATCACTCCCGGTTCGCTCGGAAAAGAAGACTGAGCTTGACACAAAGAAAGCAGAGCTTGAGTCTGCCGTTACACTTCAGGCAAGCACACGCCTCTCTCTCGAAAAGGATAAGGCAGAAACAGAAAAGCTCGTCGGAGAAACCCAGAAATATATCGAT
>JBGVRF010000113.1:0-5980 GCA_045128175.1 Candidatus Scatosoma sp. | reverse complement strand
GGCAACGTGGAAACGAGGGTCTTACCTTCACCCGTACGCATTTCCGCAATACGTCCTTGATGCAGACAGATACCGCCGATGATCTGCACGCGGAAATGCCGCATACCCAAAACACGCTTCGCCGCCTCACGCAAAGCAGCGAACGCGTCGTAAAGAATATCGTCCAGCGTTTCACCTTTGGCAAGCCGTTCTTTGAAAACGCCCGTCTGCGATTTCAGCGTTTCGTCGTCCATTGCCTGATATTTGCTTTCCAACACCTCGACTTTGTCTGCCATTTCGTTCAGCTTTTTCAAGGCCTTCTTGCCTTCGCCGCCCGTAAAAAATTTAATCAATCCCATTAGAAAAACTCCGATGATTTTATTTTTGCTTTGTCGCGACCTTGCGCCGCAACGTCATTATATTACCACCTTATATTTTACAATATTTCGTCGGAAATTCAAAGCGTTTTCAAGCCGTTTTCAATAAAAAAGTCTCCCTTTTTACGCTTTTTCCGTCTTTCCTTAAAATTATTACTTGTTTTATACCCGCTTTTCGGTTGCTTCACACGCCTTTTCCGTATTTTTTTCGCCATGCTTCGTTTACAAAAAATAATAATATATGATTTGATTTCTCGATTATTTTTATATTTTTGATTTATATTATCGTTGACAAGCCCTATCCGAATATGTTATAATAACATAAATTTTTATTTTATAGGAGGAACGCGGGCATATGAGCAAAACGTTTATCCCAAACGGATACGTATCCGATCTGAGCTTGTACGATACGCAAACGGCAATCGGATTGTTGAAACGCACTTTTGAAGAGAGATTGTGTCTGGCGCTGAATTTAAAGCGGGTATCCGCCCCTCTTTTCGTCGATCCCACAACCGGGCTCAACGACGATCTCAACGGTGTGGAGCGCCCCGTTCGTTTCGATCTGAAAGAGACGGGCAAGGACGCCGTCGTCGTACATTCTTTGGCAAAATGGAAGCGCATGGCGCTGGCGGCGTACGGTTTCTCCGCTGGCGAAGGTTTGTATACGGATATGAACGCCATCCGTCGCGACGAGGAAATGGATAATCTGCACTCCGTCTACACTGATCAATGGGATTGGGAAAAGATCATCACGCGCGAAACGCGTACGGTCGAATATTTGAAAAAAGTCGTGCAAGGGATCGTCGGCGCGATCTGCGACACGCTGGATTTTTTAAAGTGCCGCTATCCGCAGATCGACGTAGAACTTTCGCGAACGGTCGCCTTCGTCACGTCGCAACAGCTGGAGGATACGTATCCCGACTTGAACGCAAAGGAGCGTGAAAACGCGTATTTAAAAGAACACAAAACGGCGTTTGTCATGCAGATCGGCGACAAGCTGAGATCGGGAAAACCACACGATTCCCGCGCGCCCGACTACGACGACTGGGCGCTGAACGGCGATATCCTGTTCTGGGACGACGTGCTGGGCTGCGCGCTGGAAATTTCTTCCATGGGGATCCGTGTGGACGAGCAGGCGTTAGACGAACAGCTCACCAAGGCGGGTGCGGAAGAAAGACGGAATCTCCCCTTCCATAAAGCTCTTTTAAACGGCGAACTACCGCTGACCGTCGGCGGCGGAATCGGACAATCGCGTTTATCAATGCTGCTTTTGGGCAAAGCGCATATCGGCGAAGTGCAGGTATCCTTATGGGACGACGAGACCCGTCGAGTTTGCAAACAACACGGCGTCGTATTGCTTTGACTTTCTACCTTTATTTATAAGCGAAAACGGAGCTCCGATCGGTTCGGTGCTCCGCTTTTTTACGGGCAAAAAATATTTTTTTCGATTTTATAAAAATTTTTTCTATTCTATTGCAATTTCCGTTTGTATGTGCTATAATAATAGTACAACAAACACGAAGGAGAACAATGTTATGAAAAACAAACCCACATTTTACATAGCAACGGGGATCATCGATATTTGTCTTGCCGTGTTGGCGATCGCTTTGATGATCTTCTATACGAAGCAGGAGATGATCAATGCGCTCCTTTTCTTATTTTTGTTTATATTCGTCCTTATCTTTTTCTATATGGGAATACCTGTCTGCGCGGCATTTCTGCTGGTTGCGGGGATCGGTTCGTTGGTATGCGCAAGGCAGGAGGATGCCGCGCCGATTTTTTCTGTTTTGGGGCTTATCGGAAAAATTTTTTCCGCCCTTGCTTTTTTCTGCCTGATCTTCCTTTCCCTCGGTATTATCGGGGTGATCGTATATGCCTCCGCCACGGTATTATATCTCGCTTCGATCGTCTTTGAAATCCTTTCTTTGATCCGCATCCATCGGAAGAGAAAAGAAAACAAAATCCAGCCGCAAGACGGAGCAATGTAAAACGGATAATATTGTATGTGAACGCATACCTGGGTGCGGCATTTTATTCAAATTAAGCGAACAATATTTTCATACGGATTTTTCATAAAAAAACGAACCGAGCGTTATACGCTCGGTTCTGCTTTATCAAAGATATTTTTTCAGGTCGTCCACCTTGTCCGTGTGTTCCCATGTAAAGCCCTTATATCCGAAATGACCGTACGCCGCCGTCTTCTTGAAAACGGGTTTTCGCAGATCGAGCGCGCGGATGATCGCGTAAGGACGGAGATCAAATTCCTTTTTCACGATCTCGACCAGCTTTTCGTCGTCCAGCTTGCCCGTGCCATGACTATCCACGAATACAGAAACGGGATTCGCTACGCCGATCGCATACGCGACCTGTATTTCCAACTCATCCGCAAGCCCCGCCGCAACTAAGTTTTTCGCGATATAACGACAATAATACGCCGCGCTTCTATCCACCTTCGTGGGGTCTTTGCCTGAGAAAGCGCCGCCGCCGTGCGCGCACCTGCCGCCGTAGGTGTCTACGATGATCTTTCTACCTGTCAAACCGCTATCCCCTTCCGGACCGCCGATCTCGAACCGCCCCGTCGGGTTGATATAAATTTTTGTATTTTTGTCCATCAAATGCGCAGGAATGATCTCGTCAATAACGTATTTTTTCATGTCCGCGCGAATCTGTTCCTGAGACACGAACGCATCGTGTTGCGTGGAAACGACCACCGCATCTACACGTTTCGCTTCGCCATCTACGTATTCCACCGTCACCTGCGTTTTTCCGTCGGGACGAAGATAGGGAAGCGTGCCGTTCTTTCTCACGTCCGTAAGGCGTTTCGCCAAACGGTGGGAAAGGGAAAGGGTCAACGGCATCAGTTCTTTGGTCTCGCGACAAGCGTAACCGAACATCATGCCCTGATCGCCCGCGCCGAGCTGGTCCGCCTCGTCGCCGCCTTCCGTTTTCTTTTCAAGGGAAGCGTTGACACCCATCGCAATATCGGGCGATTGTTTGTGGATCGCCACCAAAACCTTGCACTTGTCGTACGCAAA
This sequence comes from Candidatus Scatosoma sp., assembly GCA_045128175.1. Taxonomy (GTDB): domain Bacteria; phylum Bacillota; class Clostridia; order Christensenellales; family Borkfalkiaceae; genus Scatosoma. Next base: position 2,589 of record JBGVRF010000113.1, on the reverse strand, counting down.
CGTACCGAAATCGTAACCGATCTCTTTGATAATTTCGCGCGCTTTCGCTTCATAGTCAATGTCTGCCGTCGTTGTGACTTCACCCATAATAAGCAACGTATCATACGCCGCAGAACACTCGATCGCCGCCCTCGCCATGGGGTCGACAGTTAAAATCGCGTCAAGAAGCCCGTCGGAGACGTTGTCGCAAACCTTATCGGGATGCCCTTCCGTAACGCTTTCGCTGGTAAAAAACTTTTTCATGTAAAAAATCCTCTTTTTAACATAGTTCATCGCCGCCACTGGGATTTGCGACGAAGTTCCCACTTATAAAAAGCCGATCGCTTCTTTATCTCGGGAATATTATTATAATCTTTTTCTTCCCGCTTGTCAAGTTATTATGATAGGCGTGTACACGCTTGCAAAAAAAAATTATTTATGTTATAATAATTTGAAAGGTGTTTTTATGGAAACTATTACGATCGACGCTGTCGGATACGACCGTCTGCTTGAAAAATGCAAGCTCTGTCCCGTCGAATGTGGCGCAAACCGCTTAACGGGAATAGGCGCGTGCGGCGTTTCGGGGCTGCGAATCGCTAAATTTTATCTGCATCCCTTTGAAGAGCCGTGTATTTCTTTTTCCAAGGGCAGCGGCACGGTATTTTTCTCGGGCTGCAATCTGCGTTGCGCGTTTTGCCAAAATTACGAAGTATCCCGTGCGCAACGCGGCAAAGAGATCACGCCCGCGCAGCTTGCGGACATTTTCAGACAATTAGAGGACATGGGCGCAGACAACGTATCGCTTGTGACTCCGTCGCACGTCATCCCATACCTGGTACGGGCATTTGAGATATACCGACCGAAAATCCCCGTCGTTTACAACACGGGTTCTTACGAAAAGATCGAAACGCTGAAACTGATCGCGCCATACGTAAACGTTTGGCTTCCCGATATGAAATTCCATTCCCCCGCGCTGTCCAAACGGTATCTGGGCAAGGAAGATTATTTCGACGTGGCAAGCGCCGCGATTGAGTTTATGGCGAAAAACGCGCCCTTAAAAATGACGGAGGAGGGAAAAATGTTGTCGGGCTGTATCGTACGGCATTTGGTGATGCCGCTTTGCGTAAGCGATTCCAAAGCCCTTTTAAAATGGTTCAACGCAACCCTGCCTCCCTCGACTTACCTCAGCTTAATGAGTCAATACACCCCTTTCGGGGCGATCGAAGGATATCCGGAGCTGTCGCGCCCGATCACCGCGCGGGAATACAACACTGTGGTGGATACAGCGTTTTCATTAGGCATAAAAAACCTCTTCGCGCAGGACCGCGGCTCTTCGGGCGAAAAATATATCCCCGAATGGGACTATTGAGCAACGCTTCCTCCCAGAAGTCAAGGCGCTTAGTTTCTTGCGGTGCGCAGAGGCATTGCCTCTTGGCTCCTATTTATCAAAGACGGTGGCTTTCCATTTGACGAGCTTGCTCGCCAGCTTTGCCGCGCGTGACGGCGTGGCATAGATAAGTTCCGCTTCCGCCTTGCGGATCTTCCGCATCATTTTTTCCCTTTTGTTCATAATCACAATTTGCGTAAAACCGATTTGGTTTATGCGATTATACGAGGTCGTCTATGTTGATTTCCGGTGAAAATTTACAATTCGGTTTTAACGGCGGTTCGCTGCTCGAAAACGTCTGTTTTTCCTTAAACGAAGGGGACAGAGTCGGATTTATCGGCGCAAACGGTGAAGGAAAAACCACCCTCATCCGCCTGATACTGGGCGAACTCGAACCGGAAAGCGGCGTACTGTTTAAGAAGAACAGTATTCGCATCGGTTACCTTGCGCAAAACGGCGGATACGATTCGGCAAACACCGTGTTCGAGGAGATGCGGGAGATCTTCGCCGAAGATATCCGCGCCATCACCTCCTTGCGCGATATCGAGCAAAAAATATCGACGACCAAAGAAGGCTCGGGCGAATATCGCGCGTTGTCTGCGAAATACGAATCGCTCAATCGCCGCATTGCCGCGCGCGACAGCTATAATTACGAGATCCGTATCCGCACCGTACTTAACGGTATGGGCTTCGAATCCATCTACGACCAGCCTATCCGCACCATGTCCGGCGGAGAAAAAACCCGCTTAAAGCTGTGTCGACTCCTCCTCGAAGAGCCCGAATTGCTTATCCTCGACGAGCCGACCAACCATCTCGACATGAAAACGTTGTTTTGGTTAGAGGATTATCTCGCAGCCTTCAAGGGCGCGATCCTCACCGTTTCTCACGACCGCTATTTTCTCGATAAGATCGTTTCTCAGATCTACGAGATCGAAAATAAAAAACTGTCCGTATTTAAAGGCAATTATACGAAATATAAAACTTTGAAAGCAGAAAAAACGGCGCATTTATTAAAGGAATACGAAAAGCAGCAGGAAGAACGCGCACATATGCAGGACTACGTCGACCGCAACCTTGTCCGCGCCTCTACGACGAAAATGGCGCAATCGCGCAAGAAAGCACTCGAAAAAATGGAACTCATCGAAAAGCCCATTCTGCCGCCCACGCCGCCCCGTTTTCAATTTACCTATACGGAAAAACCTTACGAAAAAGTATTGGAGGTC
>JBGVRF010000112.1:0-9761 GCA_045128175.1 Candidatus Scatosoma sp. | reverse complement strand
AATGACGGAGTCAGAGTCCGTTGCCTTACCGCTTGGCGACGCCCCAATATTCTGTTCATAAAATTTCAACAGTCCAACCGCTTTCCTTTTACTTGCGTTATTTTATCAAAATTTTGCATTTTTTGCAAGCATTTTTATACCCTTTTTTAAACTTTTTTCAATTTTCGGCAAAAAAATTTTTATCTTCTCCTTTTTCTCTCCTTTTTCTGTCTTATTATTATGTCATCAACATTATTTAAAGGAGATCATTATGCTTCTTAGCGATATCGTCGAAAAAAATATCCTCGTCGGAAAAACTCCGCGCGGCGTTTGCCGCGGCATCGGCATTTCTCTCAAATCCCGCGCAGTTAAATACCTGCTTTGTTCCAACCCCGCGACCACCGCCTCCCGCTGTTCCGTCGATTTTTCCGTCAGCGTTTCCGCCGTCGAACATATCGGCGACGCCATCAGTCTTACACGGCTTCGGTCCGTCCTCCCGAAAAATTGCGCCAAAGTTTTTCTCGGCTGTCCCGTCTATTCCTGCGAGGGCGGCTTTCTGGGCAACGTCATCAACGTTGAACTCGACAATTTTGTCGCAAGCCGTTTGTTCACCGACAGAGGCGAAAGCTTCCCCATGACCGCCGTCATTGCCTGTTCCGACGTTATACTTCTTCGTAAAGAACAGCCTTTCCCCATCGGTCAACGCATACCTGCCCCCTTTCTTTCGACATATTTTGACAAATCCGAAGGGATCGTCACAAAACCCGTTTTACGCGAAGCGATGAAAAAAGGAGCGCTTATAAAACTGACGCTTTCATTGCCGCCATTTTCCTTCGGCGATACACTCGCAACAAAAAGCGACCCGCAAGCAATCCCTCACTCAAACGGAATATTTAGCAGAAAGCTTTAACAGAACCGACAACAGCTCGTTGATCTTCCGTGCGTCCCTTGCGGTCCACTTTTCCTTTCGCATATACGCAGAAAAGTCTTTTTCCATGTCTTCCACCGTCAATCGCTCCGCAGCGCTTAAGGGTGCTTCCCACACTTTCGCAAGCAATTTTTTCGCATATTCCAGCCGCAATTTTTCTCCGCTATCCTCTTCAGGTATTGCGCTATTCGAGGCACCCATGTCTGCGTTGAGCGCCGTATGCAAACGAGCGCGAACAAAACTGTTGTCTTTCTGAGGAAGCAGGAATTGCAATTTTCGCTCCACCTCGGCTCGGTCCCGTTTTCTTTGTCGTCTCTTCTCTTTTGAGACAAGAACCGCCGCCAAAACAAGATACAGCGCTCCCCCAACGACTGCCAACCCCGCCACGCAGATGGTCCCCATAGCCGTCACAGTCCCAGAAAAAGAGACTGTCGCGATACTCACGCCTCCAACTATCGCAAACGCAAGCGCTACGTAAACGTCCGCGCGTTCCGAAAAATAGGCGATAACGCCCGCGATCAGAAAACAACCCGCGCCGATAATACACGCAACCGTATACGCCCTGTACGCCACGTCGCCTTCAAACAAATACGTAAAAAATTCCACGATCGACATAAAAAGAGCCTCCTTTCCGACAGATTATTCTCGGAAAAGCGGCTCATTTTTTTATCTCTTTCGTCGTTTTTTGTCCGTTTTTATAAGAAACAGAGAAAGGTCTGCGTAGAAAACATCCCTAATCCATATCCACCTGAAAACCAAGACAAATGTTGACGATGCTGCAATGGACCTTATCAAGAGGCGCGTCCATAATCTTCGCCGTCGCGCGTTTATACAGATCCAGCTGCGGCTTATAATGCGCACGTAACCCCGCAGCGCTACGACGGGAATACTTATAATCAATGATCCGTATTTCTCCATCCTCGCCGATTGCCAGAAGATCGATCGCGCCCTGAAAAAGCATCTCTTCTCCGTCTGCCCGCGCGCGCAGTTCGGCCGCTACGCCCTTTTTCAACGCGTAAGTATCCTTGACCGGCAACGACACCAAAAATTGTTGCTCCTTATACAGCCTCGCACCATATAACTCAGAAAAAACGGGATTTGATAAAATTTCTTTCAGCTTATCCACGGAAAGCTGAGAGACGTCCTCTCCCGCATCTTGCATCCGCTTATAGCGTTCGGAAACAATCTCCCGCAAAGCCGTTTCATCAACCGTATTTCCCTCCGCATCGTACAAACAGGAAAAATCGAAATTCTCTAAAAACGAGTGATAGGCAATACCGGTTTCCTTGCTTGTCGCTTCCGAAATCGAAGCAAAGCTCCAATCGTTCTCAGTCTCGAAAGCCTCGTCCACATCGTCCGCTCCGTCGTCAAGCAACGCTTCTATCTCCGCAACGCCCTCTGCCAACAGCGCCGTAGCCGAGCTCTTTACGGGGAAATTTTCATATCCCGTAAAAGGATATTCCCACAAAAACGTATTCATAATATCTTTCGTCAATGCGGGATCGGGACGGAACACCAACGCCGTACGTTCCTGCTTGGGCACGTCGAAAAACGCATCCGAAACCACGTACTTGTCCCAAACGGAAAAATCGGTAAAATCCGCAAATGAGTTAGCATATCTCGCATCCGCCATCGAGGTGCGGTTTTCGAATATCATATGCAAGCCGTACTTTGCACGCGTAAGCGCAACGTAGTACAAATTCAGCTCGTCCGCGATCGAGCTTTCGATCTCCCGTCGTTCGTGCAAGCGACGTAAAATAGTAGCGGAATACGTCATCTTTTCCGTATCGAAGGCGCGCGGCGCCAATCCGTATTTTTCCTCCACAAACACGTCGTCGTGCCCCACCCCGCGGAACTGTGCGCTGAGATTATCGAGAATAACGATGGGATATTCAAGCCCTTTAGAAGAATGCATCGTCAGCACCTTCACCGAATCCTCTCCGCCGTTTTCGCTGTACTCGATCTTATAATCGAGATTGCGGAGCCGATCGAGAAAAGCGTGAACGGAAAGCGGTTCGGGTGTAACGGCCTCTTCGATGAACCGATGGATCCGCTTTAAAGACGCTACGCCGTTGGGGCGTGCAAGTAACCTTGCTTCCATCCGCGTTTCGCTTAATATACGGGTCAATAACTCGCCCGCGTCCAACACGCTTGAAAGCTTGCGCATCCCTTCAAAATAGGCATAGAATTTTTTCAACTTGTGCGCGACAAGATCTTCCTTTTCCGAAACGTATTTCTTACAGGCATTACGAAAAAAATACTCGTCCTTATAAGCAAGACGTACGGTCGCCAGATCGTCGGCGGTGAGATTCCCCATCGTCGAAAGTAACGCGCTACAAAGCGGAGCGTCCTGCTCGGCGTTGTCAAGTAGGGAAAGCACGTCGATCAAGGTCTTTACCTCACCGTACTCGCATACGTTTACGGCAACCGCCGCCGTAACAGGTAAACCCTCGTCCGACAGCTCCGCCACCGTCTTCCCAATCTGTCCTTGCTTCTTCCGGGAAAGAATGGCGATATCCGAATATTTCACTTCGCGATATTCTCCCGTATCAGGATCGTAAAAACGGGATCGTAATTCTTGCTCGATAATAGAACGAATCATCTTCGCAGCCAAACCTTCCGTCTGCTCCTTTTTGCCTGCGTTGGCTTTTACCGAATAGACGCCGTCGAAATTCTTACCCGTTCTTTCCGCTTTGCCGAGAAAATGGATCTGTACTCTTCCGTCCTTCAACGCATACCTGCCCCCCCTCTCCATATAAGAATCCGCCGCATAATCGACGTTGGAGGTCTGCAGCGTCATCGCCAGAGAAAACTGCGAATTGACGGCGTCAAGCACCGCGTCACTGCTTCGGAAATTACGGGTCATAGCAAGATTGGATCCACCCCCTGCCGCAAACTCCCGTTGTTTTTCCACGAAAAACTTCGATTTACTGCCGCGGAAACCGTAAATCGATTGCTTAACGTCGCCGACGAGGAAAAGATTTTCACAACTGAGCCGCGTAATGATCTCCTCTTGCACGGGATTGACGTCCTGATATTCATCCACGAAAACGTAACGGTATTTCTCCCGCGTTTCCGCCGCGATCTCCTCGTTTTTCAAAAGCGCCAGCGCCTTATGCTCCAAATCGTTATAATCAAGCACGCCGCGTTCGCTTTTTAGTTGCTCGTATTTTTCATCAAACCGTAAAAGATAAAACGCTAACGCCGCCGCCGTTTCCCCCGAACGCAGAAACGCGTCAAGTTCCTCCTCGCGGGTTCCTACGACCGTTAATTCCTTTTCAAAGATCGCCACGATCCTCGTCTTTAAAAAGGCAAGTCTCTCAATATGTTGCGCCCGCTCCGGACCGTCGCTCTTACTGCTACGATTGGGCGTAAATCTGTTTTTTTTCCACGAATGGCAAGCGGAAAAATAATCAGGTTGTTCGATGACCGATGTCAAAAGCTCCATCAACTCCGTCGCCAATGCCGTCTGCGGCTTGGCATTGATCTCCTCGAAATAATGTAATTCTTCCTCTACCTTATCGTAATAGTAGCGGCATTTTTCCTGCAAGATCGTGTAAAGATCCGAACAAATCGAATCGAACGTATTCTCGTCGTAAGCGCCCGACCGATCGAGATATTCCCGATAATCGGCGCGATCACGCAAGCCGTCGTATACCGTTTTGAATATCTTTCGCAGATTATTATCGCTCTTTTTTCGCCAATATACAGACAGAAGATGCGCAAAACGCGGATCTTTTTCTTCGTAAGCCTCCTCGAACAGCTCGTCCAACGCCTCTCCTTTCAGCGCCGCGCCCTCGGCGTCGTCGCCGCCGATCACTCGGAAACCGTTGTCTACGCCCGCCGCATAGAAATGCCTGCGGATCAGTTTCGCGCAGAAGGAATGAATAGTAGAGATATCCGCACCGGGCACGGCAGAAAGCTGTTTTTTCAGCTCCGCACGTTTTTCGGGCGTCGTTTCAGGCGCGTTGATCGCCTCGATCAGCGCTTTGCTGAGTTTCTCTTTCATTTGCGACGCGGCTTTTTTCGTAAACGTGACCGCCAGGATCTCCTCTACGTCCGCGCCTTCTTTGATAAGCCGAATAATCTTCTCGATCATAACCGTTGTTTTTCCGCTACCTGCGGACGCGGATACGATCGTACGGCCCTCTGATTCGATCGCTTTGATCTGTTCTTCCGTAAATGCCATAACTACCTCCTACTCATTCGCCCTCGCGTTGTTTGCGGACGATCTCCGCAATCGTTTTCGGATCGGGACTGCCTACCGAACGCGTCATAGAAACGTCTCTGTTAAATCCGCACATACCGCCGTATTTGCAATAATCGCAACTGCCTGCATACGGAGAAGCGGCGATATACCCCTCTTTCAGCTCTTTACACCCTTGTCCTGCGACCAATACCGAATAATCGAGAAAATCACGGAATACGTCCTCGTCCATAATTCGCTTGGACAAAGCGTTGTTTTTCAAAGCTGCGGGAAAATATTCGCTCTTTTTTTCTTCTGCGATGTCGTTATCACCGGCGCGAAGCGCCCTCCTCACTCCCGTTTAAAAAGCCCTGCATCTGAAATTTTCCGTCCTCCGACGGGGTGTATTGAACGGACGCGGGGAAATAAAACACCCCGGCAGGTATGCGTTCACCTTTGATCGTAGTCATATACAACTGCATCTGAATCTTCAACCCCGCATAATACGCGCTGAACGAATCGTCGATGGAACCCGTCTTATAATCGATGACGCGGACATATTTGTCCGTACCGTCTACGCGGTCTATCTTGCCGCGAAAAAATTCCGTTTCCACGGACATTTCCGTCTGTTCCACATCAAAGGAGGAATTTTTTATCTGTCTATATGCGGCAACGACGACCTCCACGCCTTCATTCAGCACTTTACCTGAAAACATTTCGCCTGAAGCGGTGTCCTGTTGCAACGCGTAGACCGAGGATCTCAATATCTCCGCCCCCGTTTCCATCGCAAACGCGCGCATCTCCTCCTCCGTTTTAAGCCGCACCGATCGCCCGACCGTCTTTTCCAACAATTCGTGAATGAAATTTCCCGAATCGACCGCAAGAACCGCCGTTTCCTCGCGTTCCTTCAGCTTTAAGCCCCGATCCACAAAATGACGGAAGGGGCAGGCAAAGTATCCCTCCAAAGCTGTCGGTGAAATTTTTCCGACGCGAAAAAACAACTCTTCACCGCGTTCAACGCATATCTGGGTATCCCATTCTTTCAAATAATCGTCTTTTTCGGTCACACTGAGTTTATCGAGCGCCGAATATAACGACGAATATTCGCGGCGGGTATCCTCGTGACAAAGCTCGTATTCGTTCTTCTCGATGAGGAGCTGACGGATCGCAGGGGAGACCGCCGCGCATTTATATTTGAACTCCTCAGGCAAAGTTTCCTTTTCCCGTTTAAGTTTTCCGCCTTCAACCGCACAGAAAAGCCTGTCTACGTAACGGAAAATTTCGCTGAGCGACGGCTCGCTGCCGTCCGCCGCCAACGGATAGGACAAAAACAAGGCGTTCTGAAAGGTACAAAGATTGAGGCAAACGCTTTCGCGGCTACGCAGATTAACTTCTGCGACTGTGGGTTCGAGCAAGGTCTTCACCTCGGCAAGACGCGCGATCTCCTTATCCGAAACGATCGCCGTATCGCTGCCGTTTCTCGGCACGGCGTCCGTCATACCCATTGCAAACAATACGCCCACCTTTTCGATACGACTGTCGGTAATATCACCGATGAATACCGCGTCCGCTTTCAACGGGATCAGCGAGATCTCCGTCGCATCCAGACCGTCGGATAAGACCGCTTCGAATTCCGCCACCGACATTTCACGGTTTCCCGTCAGCAGCTCCGCCTCGGCAAGCACCCGTTCCAGCGCGCGATATATCTGCGAAAGATATCCTTTCTGCGCAAGATCCTCTATAGAATCCTCCAGCTGTTGCAACTTGTTTTCCGCGTCGAAATCCTCCAAGATCTTCCGCACCGCATTGCAATAGTCCGCTCCCTGCCCCCTTGGCTTTATATTTTCCGTCGCCAGAAACAATCTCCGTCGTCCGTCCTCCAATTTTTCCGTTTCGAACACACTTTCCACCGCCACGCCCGTCTTGATCGCCCGTTTTGCGCCGCCGCGGAAATTGGCAAATTTCAAAAGGTAATTCCGATACTCGTCGCTCTCACCGAAAAAGAAATTTTGCGTCAAAGACTGCACCGCGGTCACAGAAAACCGTTCCCTTGCCACACGGAAGCAATCCAGCAAAAAGCAACTGAGCGGGTGGCGTTTGAGAGATTTTTTCTCATCGATAAAAAAGGGGATCCCGTATTCCCCCAACGCCTTTTTTAAGGGCAAAGAATATGCCGCGACGTCGGGCGTAAGTACCGCGAAATCCCGATATCTCGCCGATACATCTTCCGCCATCACTCGTCGGATCTGCATTGCGACGTATTCTGCCTCCGCGATCTTGTCCTCCGCTTCGAAAATACGGATACGGTCCGTGCGTACGCGCTCCTTGCCCGCGTATTCGGGATCAAACAACCCTTTTCTAAGGATCTCCGCCTCCCCGCCGATCGGCTTGCCCAGTTCCAATACCCGAGGTTTGCCGTATTCCTCGCACACCCGCGTAAAAGTCTGCGCCGCGCGATTGGCGTAAATATCCTCCTCCCCCGCGCAGAATACGCCGATGACGTTCTTCGCCGTCTCCAAAGCAGCACGGATCGCCTGCGCCGCCTGCGTCGTAAACGAAGTGTAGCACAGGAAAAATACGTTGCAGTCCTTCATCTCCGCGTCGTTGCGGATACAATTCGGCAAAAGGGAAAGATATTTACTCTCGTCCAAAAACGCATTCTCGCGCAGGAATGCGTCGTACCCCTCGTAGATCGCCGCTAGATCGGAAATCTTCTTTTTCAGCATATCGTCGGGCAAAAGCGCAAGACTTTCCCGCAAAATCTCGGGGGTAATCTCGGATGCCGAAAGCTGCGCCAACGTTTCGTAAATGCATTTCGCGTTATTCCCTACGCTCGTGCTCGAGGTGAAGCATTGCAACACACCTTCCCGTTGCAACCCCGTCATGATCTTTCCAACCGCCATGACCGAGCCCTGCTTTGTAATCGAACGCCCTTCCGCATTCAAAAACCGCGCGAACGTAGACACCGCCGAACGGAACGTCCCGCCCGTCTTTGCCACCAGCGCCCGCTCGGCGATCAGCGTCAAACGATCCTCACAAAAAATAATATTCCGCCCGCCGCGTGCCTCGTACGCCGCCGCATATTCCGCCATCGCCTCCATGCATTGCGACAACGTATACGCCTTTATAACCGCATTCATGTTCTCCTCCTTTCCGTCGCGACAAATCTTTCTTCCCCGCCGCCGACCGAATTCTCAACTCTTTCCCTTCTATTATAGCATATCTAACGCGAAATTTTCAGCTTTTTTTCACAAGAATTTTCAGGAAAACGCGATTTTATTTTTACAAATCCCGATTTATATGGTATAATAATAGGGTACATATAAAAAGATAAGAAAAAATTTCGCCGCGCGCCCTTGTTTGCTGATCGGGACCGCCGCGAATCACGGAGAATTTTATGCAGTTCAAAAAGAAAATCGTATCCCTTACCGCCATGCTCCTTTCCGCGGCATTCCTTTCCGCTTGTACGAACACGACCCAAAAAGTCGTTTTTGGCGATTATTGGACGGCTGACGCTAACGTCCCCGCTTACGGAGACAGCGTTACCGAAACCCTCGAATATGACGTCTCTTACGAAGCGTCGAGCGGGCTCGGCGCATATACCCTGCATTATGCAAACGGTAAATACACCACAGAACTCACCACGGAAAAATATACGGACGAAAGCGGCGAAAGATATATCTACGTTTACGAAACCAACCTCACCATCGACGTCACCTACCAACTCGGTTCGGAAACAAAGACCTTTGAGGATAAGATGTATTCGCTCGTAAAATTCGAAAAAGCGGCAAACTCCCTCCGTCCCATCTCCTCACATAAAGAGATCGTTTGCACTTCGCCTAACAACACCTCCGGAGCAAAAGCTTTGTCGGACTGTTATACCGAATACGATTGTGTTGTGGATACGACTTATAACTCTGCGCTCGACAACGGTAATTCGAAAATCGAATATTATAAAACCTCCGAAGAAGGTCGCGTGCTGAACGGAAACACCGATCACAACTTCGAGATCGATACGTCGAAAATAACTTATCTTGACAACGAGCAACTGTTGTTCGCGTTGCGCGGGATCAATCCTTCCTCCTCGACCTCCCCGTCGTTTTTGGTGTACGCGCCTTTTGTCAATAAAGTGCAGGAGATCAAAGCTTCGTTCTCGACCAAAACGGGCGCGGAGTTTTCGTTCGCGAAAAACGGAACGGACGTAAAGACAACGATCAATTATTATCCCGTGAGCCTTTCGATCAATGACAAAAATCCCGGTGCAACGCAGACGGCATGGATCGCGCAGAAAACGGAACTCAGCGAATCGACCAACAACGTTTACCGTAACGTGATGTTGCGCTTGGAAACTCCCATCTCATACAGCTACGGTACCCTTATCTACACCTTGAAATCGGCAACCTTCTCGGCTTAAATAATTTAAACCTATAAAAAATACACGCCTCAAAAGCATTACTCTTTTGAGGCGTTTTATTCTTTATTCACTTTTTCCGTGTGACGATATAATAAACTATTTTCGTTTTTTCGTCCACCTTGATCTTTTCGGAGATATCCACGCCGCAAACCGCGTACACTTCCGACCCGTCTTCGCTTGCAAGCAAGGGCAGATATTCCCGTTCCGTCACGGGCGTTTTTTTTTCGTTTTAAAATTTTTTTAAAGTTTTTTTT
>JBGVRF010000111.1:0-17190 GCA_045128175.1 Candidatus Scatosoma sp. | reverse complement strand
GTGGTAAGATGATTATAGTGATTCATTTGTAAAAATCCTTTAATTTGTCTTCGTAAACATAATTATATTGGATTTTTCCTTTTGAGTCACTCTTTTTTTACTCCCTTTTCAAAAGTGTTGCACTTAGATTATATATTCAAGTTTTAGGGACATAAATTCAAGTCGCTACGGTTCGTATTTATCTTTTCCGAAATAGACCATCAGCGCATAGGCGTATAAACCGGCGCAAGTGGCAAACGCCTCCCCGGAAGTGCAGGTTCCGTCCTTCTCAGAAATGGATTCGCAGGCGATATCCTTGTCCATACACATATCTAACATCTGCTCGACTGTGTTCCCGTCCGCTCTTTCCGCCAACACCGAATTACAATAACTCAACACCCACGGATGCGGATTATGCGCGCAGCCGATCTCCGAAAAACGCTCGCCTGCAAACGAATAGATATAATCCTTTGCGTACAGTCTTTCTAAGGTATTAATAAATATCGGATCCTGCTTTTCGCACAGCCCGAGATAATGGAGCAAAACGAGACTTCCGGGCGGTTCATCGTAGATCTTATGTTCGCCCTTCAGATCCACGCACCAAGCAAACATCTCCTTACCCTTTTCCTCCACAACGCAATGTGAGCGAATCGCAATGTCCGTTTCTTCAGCAAGAGTTTCGCATTGTAAACAAAATTCGTCCTCCAACACTCCGCGATAGGTTTTTGCCAGCATTTTCAGCATCAACGAAACCAGCGCGTTGTCATAGGTGAGATAAATATGATCATTCATGTCATCGCTCGGATACAGAAAAGTTTCGTACAAGGCAATCTCGCGGTGCTTTTTCGCTTTGAGAAGGGTAAGTATCCCTTTTATGCCGTCCAGCACGAAACGTTCGGAAATAAACCCCTTATCCTTCGTTTTTTCATAATAGCGACAAAGCGCCACGGCGGGCGCGCAAAGTTCGTCCAGCTCGAAGCCCGGTTCTAAAACGGTACCGTCGATGAAGCGGCTGTGCACCCCAACGTTTCGGATCTGACGGGTAAACACATATTCGAGCATCCTTTTCGCACGGTCCGTATCCATTTTCAGAATCGCGGGGAACGCCCAAAATAATCCGTCTCGATCCCAATACGCGGCGCTGACGTAGTATCTCGGGCTACGCGACGTGACCATTACCAGCTCTTCCGTGTCCAACGTAACGCCCGCCGCAAAGTAATAACTGAAAAACAGATTATAATTAAGTTTATAATCCGCGCGTTTATCACCCGTTGAAAAGCTTCGTTCCGAAAGAAACGCGCAGGTATCCGACAGGAGCGTATCGAAAGTCTGCCGTAAAAATTCCAGCGCGGAGGTCACAGCGGCAACGCCGTCATAGCCCAAACCCAACGCGCAATCCAACACGGCGGACTCTCCCGCTTCCACTTTATATTTTCGGATGTAACGATATTTTGCGCAAGCACCGTCACAGGAAACGTTATTTTCCGTTTCTTTATCAAAAAGGAAAGAAAACGTAAACAAAGGCACCGTATCCTTGATTCCGAAAACAGGCGCGTTATACCAGCCGTAGGAAAGCGTTTTCGGCGTTTCTACGAGGTCGGAAGTGTTGATCTCCCTTGTGGTCTTAACCCAATCGCCCTTTACCCCCAACTCGATCTCCACAGCCGAATCGGTCGTGTTGATATATTTCAATCTTATCATAAAGCCTCTGCCTTCCGTGGGAGCAAGGATAGTCTGTTCCAATCTGCCGCCTGCATATTCTTTCACGAAATGGGGGATCCAGAATTTGATTTTATTCTGCACCGTGTTCTGCACCTGTAATTCTGCCCCATCCATGCTTACGAACGGCTGTAAAAAAGGTGCTTCCGCCGTCCCCGCGACGTCGAACATACCCTTGACGCCCATGTGTAAAAAAGTAAAATCCTCTATATACCCTTCGCCTGTGATCTTCGGCAACGAAACCACGTCGTTCCCCGTAACCGTATAGTTTTCCATAGTCCCCTCCTTTAATCTATTTTCCTCAATTTGATATTTCTTATTCCTCGCGGAAGTAAAGCGTATTCACGCACATATTCTTTTTCATCGGGTACCGTGCAATTTTTTTCTTTTTTAATAAAAGGAAAACGTACTTCACAAAGGAGTGCATTTTTGTCGTAACGATCATTTGCATTCGAGTTATTCAATATAATCGCACATAATAATCAAAGACGGTATTTTCTTTCGATCTCATTATCCAAAGCAGCATCTTTTTTCATCCAGCCCTGAAGAATTTCTAAACACTCTATATAAGCTATTTTTTCTCCGTATAAAAATTGTTCGGCACGCGTATCCGCCACTTCCGACAAATCTTCCAAATATTCTTTCAATAAAACCGTCATATACGTAACCAACGCCACGGCCTTTTTCTCTTCCATCATCATTTTGAACCCTCCGTTCCTTTTATTATAGCATACTATCAAAAACAAAAAGTGCCAAAAATTGGCATTTTTTTAATAAATTCTATTATAGTATGTCCCTAACGAAAGACCGAAGCTGAAAACTTATAAAACGTATTCTCATACCTGGTATATCCGTTTTATGTTTATAGAAAAAAATCCCCTATTCGATTATATAGCGGTACAAAGGATTGCTCTACACCATGAATATTACCACGAATCTCTTAAATTTGCAAGCAATTATCATTGATAATTTTACGGAAAATGAAAATTCTATTACTTTTTTCTCCTCCACCAAACCTTCTAAGCAAATTTGCCTCCACTGCGGACAATTTACTTCTCGTATTCACGGTTACCGCACGCAAGTTTTTAAAGATTTTTCTTGGCGTGAAAAATTCG
The DNA here is from genome assembly GCA_045128175.1 of Candidatus Scatosoma sp. Classification (GTDB taxonomy): domain Bacteria; phylum Bacillota; class Clostridia; order Christensenellales; family Borkfalkiaceae; genus Scatosoma. Next base: position 14,377 of record JBGVRF010000111.1, on the reverse strand, counting down.
TTTTCGTTTCTTTAAACAAACGTAGATATTTGCTCCTGCGGTAAAACCTTCTTCGAGAACTATCCTTTCCTTCCCAAATACCACCGCGCTACCAACCGTTTTTTCGCTGCTATTATCCATAAATTACATACCACCCAAAACCAAAAGGCGGAATTGAGAGTTATGATAAGACAACATGATGATTTATATAGGGCTTGGTTGTTAAAGAAATACTCATTTAAGATTCGAGAAGCAACCACAAAAGAAGACGCGAAAAAGGCGTTATTTGATTGGATCATGTTAGCAGAACAAGCGAAAATACTTGAATTAAAGCTTCCTTAACAGCCTTTCATAATTGGAGCAGAGCAATAATAAATTCCATTGTTTATGGATATTCAAACGGTTCAGAAGGCACGAATAATTTAATAAAAGTAATAAAACGAAACGCTTACGGATACCATAAATTTGAAAACTTACGCAAACGAATTTTCCTTGTTGCTAAGCAAAATCCAACTCAGGCGGCTACCTAAGTTGGAAAAAAGTAGATTTTATTTAAACTTTTTTATTTTCTCTATACCACAACATTTGACATAAAGTCCAAAATTTTCTTTATTTTTAACCGCCGTAATCAAACTTCGGGTCATACCCGTTCGTCCAACCCGCCGTATCTATCCCCAGCGAGTCGATCATCACCTGCGCGCCTTCGTACAACTTCTTATCATAGCCTTCAAGGAATTTTGCATCCGAATATCTGTCTGCGATCCAATACTGAAAATATCTCGACATCGCGTTCTGTGTCGCAACCGTAACGCCTGTCGTCCACTGACAACTGGGCGTACGTGCAAATTCCCCTTTAATGTAATCCTCGATCTCCGCAGGGATCATCGAACCGTATACCGCGCCGACCACCTCGCCCGCCTTTTCGTCCACCATCTTATCGATATTTTCGGGCTTGGTCAGCCACATCAAAAACAGCTTGGATGCCAAAAGATGCGCCTCGCCTTTCTGCTCGACCGCTTGCTTACAAATATTGAACGATTCGGAAATCGGCGGATTGTACGCGCCTTGTCCAAATTCGAAATCAGCACAATATTTCGACGTTTTCGAATCGGCAACGGGTGTTGCGAATATGCCGTATTCGAACTTTCTCTCCGCATTTACGTTTTCCGCGCTCAGACGCCACATACCGTCTTCCATCATCGCAACCTTGCCTTGATTCCAAAGTGGCTCGTAATCAGTATCTGCCGCGCCCGTTTGCAAGATATTGTTATATTTGTATTTTACTTCGTTATACATCGAAAGAATATTTTCACGGTTTTCTCCCTGGCCGTAGAATACGCCCTCGTAAACGGCACGAAGCATCTCGTCTTGTGTCATATATCCGTTTCCGTCATAATCCCACTGATCCTTAATTTTTTCCGCATACGTAGGTCCAAGCGAAAACTGCACGTCCCACACGTCTATATTCGCCTTTGCGTTCAGCGACCAAGGCGCAACTGCAATATATCCCGCCGCATTGATCGTATTGCAAACGTCCTTAAATTCTTCCCAAGTACGAGGCACTTGCAGACCGAGTTCTGCAAAAATATCCTTGTTGTAGAAATACGCCGTTGCCGTGCCGGGATAACACATCACGGGTACCGCAACGATATTTCCCGCCGCATCCGCCGTCATATCGCTCGTCCACATATATTCGGGAAACATATCCTTCCAATGCTCACTACCAAGTTGCCCTTCCTCAATGAATACATTCGATTCTTCGAGAATCTCGTCCAATTCGATAAACCAATCCCGATCGGAATATTCAGAGCCGTGCATCATGACGATATCGGGCGCGTCGTCGGACGCGATTTGCGTTGTCATCCATTGTGCCCAATCGCCGACGCTCTTTTTTGAATATGCCCACTGAACGGTAACGTTGGGGAACATCTCGGTAAATTCATCCGTGATTGCCTGAATGGAACGAAAGACGACGGGTTGTTGTTCGGTAGGTTCGGTATTCGTCGTCGGCATTAAGCCGTTAATATCGACAAGCAAGGTCAGCGGTTCGCCGTTGTTAATAAGAATGTCATTCCAAGAATCTGCCGATTGTACGGGAGGCTCGACCTCCCCGCAAGCCGCTGTGTATAAACAAAACAAACCGCTTAAAGCAATGGTCGCCATCGATAAATATTTACGTTTATTTTTCATGATCGATCTCCTGTCAGAACTTGACCGCCGCATTTGTCAGACCTTCCACATAGAAACGATTTGCAAACACGAACAGCAGGATCAGCGGTACAGACGAAATCAAATACCCCGCAAACAGCGTGGGATAACTGCCCGTATTCGCCGAAAGGAACTCTTTTTTGATCGCCGCGGCAATGGTCAACTTCGTCGCGTCCGTAGGAATGGCGATCATCGGCCAAATATAATCGTTCCACGTACCCGAAAGCTGCATAATGGCAAGGGTAGCAAGGATGGGAATAGACAACGGCAGACAAATCTGCGCGTAACAGGTAAGATCCCCCGCGCCATCGATACGCGCCGCTTCGAAAATACTCTCATTAATACCTTCGAAAAAACTACGAAGCAGAAATACGGCAAAAACCGAACCGCCCGTAATAATGGGCAGGATCAAAATGATATACGTATCCGTACCAACCATCTGCTTATACAACATAAAGCTGGGGACAAGCGTCATGATTGCAGGGATCATCATCAGCCCGATCACCATCATATACAGCAGGTTCTTCCCCCAAAAGCGCATCCGCGCAAACGCGTACGCCGCTAGCGAAGACACCGTCAATACCCCCAACGTACCGATACAACCGACCATGATCGTATTGAAAATGTACACGTACAGCTCCTTCGCCGCATAAAATACGTTTTCGAAATTCAGAGGCAGGGTCGGATACCATTTGGTAAGGTTGAACTGCGCGTTGCTCTTGAACGAACACCACACCGCCATAAACAGCGGATATACCATAACGAGAAGAAGAAAAATAAGAATAGCGTGAGCAAATATCTGCCCCCAACGTATACGAATCGTCGTCTTTTTCATCAGTACTGTTCCTCCTTTTTACCTAATCTGAACGAAATGAGGGTAAGCATCATGATTACCACAAACAAGAACGTGCCGATTGCACTGGCAAACCCCATTCTGCCCGACTGAAACGCTGCCTGATACATATAATATCCAGGCACCATCGTGTCGTATCCGGGGCCGCCGTTGGTAAGCAAAAATTGTACCGAATAATCTTGAATACCGCTGATAAGACCGTTGATAAAAAAGAATTTGATCTGTCCGACGATCTGCGGTAAGTCGATATGCCAAATAATCGCAAACGTCCCTGCTCCGTCCAAACGCGCGCTTTCACGCGCCTCCGCTGATACCGCATTCAAGCCCGATATATAGATAAGTACGTTTGTACCGCCCACCCACGGAAAACCCATGAAAATGATCGCGGGGATGACCGTACGGGTATCGTTTAACCAATCGATCGGCTCTACGCCGAACAACTGCACAAACGCCGTCAGCAAACCGAAATTGGGATCGTAAATATAATCCCAGATCAGTGTGGTAACGACGCCGGGCGCGACCATGGGGATAAGTATCCAAAGACGGTACATCGCTTTGGCTTTATCCGAGCACAGATTAAAAACCAGCTCTGCCACGACCAGCGGCATACAAATATTGATGATCAGCTTGGGAATCATCAGCTTCAAAAGGGTAAGGCAAGAAGGCCAAAACACCTCGAAATCGCTTAAAAATTCCTTATAATTGGCAATGTCAATAAAAGTAGCCTCACCCGAATCCTTCCAATCGAAAAAAGAATGATAAATACCGCTGAGCGCAGGATAATAAGAAAAGGTAAGCAAAAAGAAAAACAACGGCAACAAAAACAGATACGCTTTTTTCGATTTGTTCAGCTTTCCGCCTATGTTTTTCAAGGCTCGGAGAAAAGCGTTCGAATTCTTTTCCGTCGCTACGACTTCTTCCTGTTTTACGTTCAAATTTTCGTGTTCCATTCTGTACCTCAATCTATAATATCATAGAATATGTCGTCCGTCATCATTCCCGAGCCGCTCAACATTGTCACCTCTGCCATGGGCAGGGTATACGATGCCGTTTTCGGCATGAATACGAACAGAGAGTTATCCTCGTCGCGCACCGTCAAAATGATGGGGGTGACGTTCCCCTTGCTACCTTTATAGCAACGGTAATCAACCGTCACTTCGCCATTTTCATCCGTGTCTATACGCTCCAACACGTTTCTGTTCGTTTTAACGTACAACGTATGTCCGTCCACAGGCTTACCGTTTCTTGTTACGCGGACCACAAACCGCACCTTCGTCGCTCCGTCCGCGATTCCCCAATCGAGCGGGATCTCATTTCCGTCCTTATCCACGACGGAATCCGCGCCCTCCTCCGTCAACCGCGTAACGGACACAAACTCGATGGAATAACTCATGGAAATGAAAAGATCCACCAACGCACCAACACCGATCACCGCAAGGATACAGGCGATGACAAACAGTTTTTTCAATACGCCTTTCATAAAATTTCCTCCTCCGCGTAATATTTCAAAGTGAGGTTCTCTTTGCCCTCGTAAACGAGCGTGACCATCTTTTCGCCGTTCAACTCATAATGCAACCACGAAACGCCGCTCCAAATATCGGTTGTCACATTCTGCGTCAGCTCCTTCCCGTCCGCAAGCGCTTTGAAGCCCTCAGGTAACCCATAGCAGGTACGTAACGGCGAACCGTCCTTCGTGAAGGTAAGCTGTAACACCTTTTTTCCCGACAAGTCCAAAACGAGTCTTTCACTGGGCAACAGCATTACTTTGTCAAAACTCTTTTCCCCATCCACAAGCAACCATTCGATACATACGTAGCCGTATGCGGAAAGCTCCAACGGCATCACGCCGCCGAGCATCCGCCAATTTTCCTCCGTCAATGCATCGTCTGCAATACGTACCGTCGCTTTTACGCGGATATTTTTCCATTGCGAAAGAGCCAACGGATACAACGTTTTCACGGGCGTGGGATTGACCAGCACGACATACCCTTCCGCGCCGTTTGTCGCGGAATAGCCGTAGATCTGTCCCTTTCTCGCGTCGCCGCCGATCAAATACGTATCATATCCCTTTTCCATCGCTTTGTCGTACACGTCATTCACGTAGCCGAAAAATTTGCAATCGTCGTCATCCAGTCCCGACGTATCGCCGTAAAGATGCAGCTTTTTCCCGCCGCGCATAACGTCCATTAATACGCCCTGACGGAACAGCTTTTTCCCCAAACGGTAAATGGTACCCGTACAGCCGAGCATCGTGCCGTGATCGTCGATGCAATCGAGCGGCATCGCGCTGTCAGCAAAATTACGGATCATTGCGTCTGTATACCAAACGAGCGATTTTTCCAAATCGCCGCAGGCGATCTCCGAAGGGCGGGGATCGCCGCAATACAGATAATCGATATATTGGCTCCAATAGGGCGAAATCGCATAGCCGTTTCTTGCCCGCACGCTTCCGATCCAATCGAGCGAAGTCGTCCAGCCGTTGTAGCAAAGCACTTTCAGCTCCGGCTCAATCGCTTTCAGCTTCTTCATCATACGCAGAAAATTTTTCACTGCCTTTTCCTTGGATTCCGTCAACTCGACCGAATGTCCATGCGCGGGATTTTTACATTCGAAATAAGCAAAATCCAGCTTCAACATTTTGAGCCCGCATTCTCGGATCTGCGTTTCGATCCCCTTTGTCATCAATTCCGCAATCTCGTCACAGGCAAAGCACAACGAGCCGTTATGCAGCAACGTGTCGTATTTTTCCATGCCTTGCATCTCTGCTTTGATAAAATTGATATCGAACCAAAGCCCGTATTTCATACCTGCCCTTTCGATCGCCTCGGCAATAGGCGAAGATCCGTCGGGGAAAGTCGATTTTTTAAAACGATCGTAAGGCGTGTTCTGTTCAAACCAAAACGCGTCCATAAGATAGTAATCGAATTTCACCCCCGATTTTTCGGACAGCTTTGTAATGCGTTCTATATTATCCAGCGTCAGTTGCGCCGTGAGGATAGCATCACCTTCCGTCATATCGTCGTGCAATCCCCAATCACAATAGATTTTCGTGGACTGTTTCTTGATTGCTTTGCTCTTTATGTACGCAGCAAACGAACCGAACAAATCGCCACAGGTATCTATGCCATATACCACAGGCAACGAACGGAAGTCCGTTGTTCTTTCGAACGGCGCCTGCGTAAAGCACAGCGTGTTCCCTTCATACGCGTTGTTCGCTGCAGGAAATTCGATACCGCACCACATCGAGCTGTTTTGTCCTGCGCCCAAAAACGCAGGCTGTCCCTCACCACCGCGGGTTACGGGCGCGCTTGAACGGCGATTTTCCAAACAAACACGTTTGATCGATATTTCCCGTTCCGCCTCTATAAATAACGTTTTTTCAAACGTTTCCGTTTTTGTCGTATAAACAACTGTTACTGTTAAATCCTCGCGCGTATACGCAATACAAAACCCTTCGTCGCAAAGCTCCGCACCTCGGCAAACGAACGCCCTGTCATTGAGAATACAGATCTCGCCCTCTTCGTTTTCGAGATAAAGAACAAATTCGTTCCCGCCTGCAAGAGTAAGTGTATCTCCCGTCCGCGCGTTGATAAACACAAGCGTTCCGTCCGCATAAATTAATTTTCCGTTTCTGTTTTTGATCTCTGTCATAATCATTCTTTTCTCTTTTTATTTTTTGCCGTCGACTTTCGAACGACCAGCTCGCAGGGGACAAACACCTTCACTGCGAATTTTCTTTTGTAATTAATCCGTTCCAACAACAGATCCGTGACAAGCCGTCCGATCTCTTCCTTTTGGATACGCACTGTCGTCAACGGCACCTGGCTGTAATTGGATTTCAAAATATCGTCATGCCCCGTTACGGATACATCTTCCGGCACGCGATATCCCTCCTCCGTCAAGGCATTCATCACCCCGATCGCCATCTCGTCGTTCATACAACAGACGATCTTGGGCGGCTGCGATTTTTTCAGCCTTTGCTTTATCTCCTCATAAGCGCATTTGGAAGCGTTTTTACCGCAAAAATAATACTCCTCGTTTACCTTCAGATCGATCTCGGATATATAATCCAACAGACGCTTATCTCGTTCCTTGTCTCCGCCGACAACCAGTCCGATTTCGTGATAGCCAAGGGATTTTACATAATCCATCATTACATTCATGGACGTGAGCACGTCACAACCGACAAAATCTACGTCTGACATTTCTGAACCGTACACACTGGAAATATATTTCGCTTGCCCACACAGATATTCCATCATGTCGTCGGGTACGTGTCCGAACAAGATCAATCCGTCCAGTTTCTTTTCGCAAAGCGGCATTTTCCGTTGATACAGATGCAGCGTTTCGTCTACGTAAAAGCGAAAAACCTGATATTCTGCCGCGGCAAGGATCGCAGTGATCCCCTCGATGATCTTATCGAAATATGCGTTCATCTTCATCTCTGCGCCTTTATAGGTAAGATAGCCGATGCGGATGTCTTTCTTCGCCTTCAGCGTATGGTTGGCAAGATGCTTCGCATGATAATCGGGAATATATGCCGTTCTTTCGATCTCCTTCAACACCCGTTCTTTCGTTTCGGGCTTGCAGCGCAGCGTTTCGTCCTTATTGATGATACGGGAAACCAACGCAATGGATACGCCGCACGCCAGCGCGATGTCTTTGATCGTCGTTTTCATCCGTTCCCTCCTTAACTTATTTTAAAACGTTATCTCCTCTGCTTATTTTTCCCGACGGCGTTTTTTGCCGATCGAAACGCCTATCCCGCCGACGATCGCAAGCCCGCCCGAATACGCCAGCGCGCCGCCGCAACCGCCGCTTTCGTTCGTTTGCGCGCTCGTTTCGCCGCTTTCCGAAACGCTTTCCGAACTGCTTTCGACGGCTTCGCCCGAATCGGGACATTCCTCGGCCGCAGAAGAGCTTTCCGCCGCCGTCTTTTCCGCCACCGTGATCACGAAGGGGCTCGATAAAACGGAATACGTTCCATCGTATTCGTACGACAACACCGCGTCGTACGTACCCGCCTCGACCGCCGTATATCCGCCGTCCGTAAGGGTAAACGCTTCCGCGCCGTCGCCAAGAAGAAGGAGAGAACAATTCCCCTCAAAGCTCGTCGTGGCAGTTGCGATCACGCCGCTCGGCGTAAACGTTTCCCCTTCTTCGACCGTCATATCCGCCGCATTGACGCGCAACGGCTTCAAACCGATCGTTTCCGGTCTGTCCAGCGTCAACGAACCCATATCATACAGGAAATATTTCTCCCATTTATCGTCGGTGAACGTATATCCGTTCGCCGTGATCCCGCGATGCCGCGCGACCTCGATATATTGCTTATACAAATACGTATACGCGCAATGGTTCGTCTTGCCGTTTGCGTAAAAGGTGGAAACCGCCTTTTCCATAGCGCCACGATAATCGCGAGTGTCAAAATTTCCGTACAGTTGTCCGATCGAGATCTGCGGCATCTGTCGTTGCGATTCCGTCAACACGTCCGCGAAAAAGCTGATAAACAGCACCTTTCCTTCCATGCCCGCCGCCTCGATCTCCTTTTTCACGTATTCGACCATGGCGGGATTGTTCGCTTTATACTCGATATAATGGATAACGTCCTCGTCCTTGAACGCCTCCAGCATATCCTTCAGCGTGGGGATCTTCACCGTCTTGCCGTAACCGACCAGCCGATACTGCGACATCTCCTCCAGCGTCATCTGCGAGATCTTTCCCGTCCCGTTCGTCGTGGTGGAGATATCGTCGTCGTGCATAACGACGATCTGATTATCCTTTGTCAAATGGATATCGTATTCGATTGCGTCCACGCCCTGCTCGACGGCATATCTCGCCGCCTCGACGGAATTTTCGGGATATACGCCGCTCGAACCGCGATGCCCGACAAATACGGACGTATCCGAAAGCGTTTTTTCCGTGATCCGCTCATACGCCGTATACACCGTCTTGGGATCGGACGTCACGATCCCCGTATAATTGTTATACAGCGCCGCAAAAACCTCTTTTTCGGTGTCTGCCTGCGTCCACACGCTTATCTGCAAAGCCTTCAAAAGACGGTTATCGTCATACGAAAACGCCGTCGGATCGGCAAGCACCGTTTTCGCAAAACCGAGATTTGCTTCCGAGCACGCTTCGCCGTAGGTCAACGTACGACCGCGGATATCGAGGATCCCCAACAGATACGTATACCCCGTCGTCGCCTGTTTCAATACGTCTTTATCCGCAGACACCGCAAACACGTCCTGCGCCGTATTGCTCTTACAATAGCCCGCAAGCGCATCCGCCTGCGCGGCGTTCTTTATATATACCGCTATCGCGCACTTTTTTTCGATCTTATCAAACGCCTCGTCTAACGAACAGATCGGCTGACCGTCTGCGTTCAGGACCTGTAACCCGTCGTCCACGTTCAGAATAAGCGTGGAGGGAAGCGTTTCGCTTTGCGACAGATCAAGCTCCGCCGCCGTTTTTACCTCTGTCAGTACCGTAGGCGCGCAGACGAGCTTCGTTCTCGTTTCGTAAATATCCGCGTATCCCACCTTCGTATTGCTTGTTTCGGCAACCGCCGCGACAGGCGCTTCCGTGACCGTAACGTTCGTAAATTGTGCGCCCGCGACCAGCCCGACGCCCAACGTCACCGCCAAACAAGCGATCGGTTTCATGATCTTTTTCATAATACACCTGCTATTTCCTTTTATCTTCGGCCTCGTCGGCTCCCCCCCCGCGAAAGAGGGAGCCGAAGAGCCGATTTTTAATAATTTACTTTATTGAAGCTATGTTTAAAGCTTAGTCTTCTTTTCTCTTCTTCAAGGCAACGACTGCCGCGCCTGCGAGAGCGATCGCCGTTACGCAAAGGCCTACGCTGCCAAAACAGCCTGCCTCATTACTCGTTTTACCTTCGTTTTCCGATTCGGAAGTCGCGGGAGCAGACGTTTCGGGTGCAGATGCTTCGAGTTCGGAGGTTTCTTCGGAAGTCGATTCTTCAGGCTCGGAGGTCTCTTCGGAAGTCGAATCCTCATTCGGCGAAGAAGCGCTGGAGCTGTCCAAAGCTTCTTGACGGCTGATCGTTGCAAAACCGATCAGTTCGGAATACGCGATCACTTCGCCGTCCATATCGTACGCAACAAGCTGTACCGTATACGCCGTCGAAGCGTCAAGACCGGAAATGAGTTCTTCATAAGTATCCAAGCCTGCATATACGGGGCCTTCGATAGAGATATGTTCGTACGCTTCCGCGCTGCCTTCGGGATTTACCTTATAAACGTACATATCATACGTTTCGGCGCCTGCAAATTCGTTCCAGCAAATATTCGCCTTATTGTAAGAAATGCCGCTTGCCGAGCCCGTAAAGCCTTCCGTTGCTTCCTGAGGACGAACGGTCGTATCAGCGGGCGCGCCGAAGGTGATGATCTGATCGAAGTAGATCGTATGCGTATAATCGCCGTCTTTCCAGCCTTCCGCCGCGCTTCTGGAGTCGCAATGTCTGTAAGCAAGACGGATCTGCGCGCCTTCCGCATACAGGTCGGGAAGATAGAAGCCGTGCTCGAACGTGTATACGCCTCCCTGATAGCTCGTCAGTTCGCTTGCGGTAGAAGTGCAGGTAAACAGCGAAGGACTGCCGAGGTCGTTATTACGATGGGTGAGCCAATTGTCGTAATTACCTCTGGTGTCGATATTGCAATCTTCCGTACCGAGATAGATATTAACACGGTCGTTGATGATATGCGTGGTGGGATCGTTGATCTCAACGCGGTAGAAGATATTCGAAGCGGCCGTATCGATCTTGATCGTACCCGTTGCGCCGGTGATGTTGCCCGTGTTGGGGATCAGATCGTATGCCGTTGCTTTTGCCCAATCGCTTTCGGTAGGCTGAGAAGGAAGGTCAGTGATCACGATGCCGAGGTCAACGTTTTCGGGACCGGGCGTAGGCTCGGGATCCACGGGCGTTTCGGGCGTTTCGCTGCCGCTGCTGCACGAATCGTCGGGCTCTTCTTCGGGCGCTACGGGATCGGTTTCGGAATATTTACCAAGATACAGCGTATTTGCAAAGCCGATCGCATGAGGATAAGCGGTAATAGAATCCGCCCAACCGTTTTCTTCCGTCTGCGCGTCAGAGTGGGAAACGTTTACCGCAAGGTGCGCGCCTTCAACAGCCAATTCGCCGATGTCGAACGCCAGCGTCATCGTATATACGTTTTCAACGTAAGTAACTTCAAACATATTCGCTTTACCGAAATCAGCCGAATTGTCTGCCATCCATTTAGTAACGCCGTCTGCATCGAGATACTTACCTCTCGCGCCCTGCGTCTTGCCGCCGATCGTAAAGCTGTAAGCAGGACGATCGTTTGCGTTACGGGTTGCATCTTCGACCTGAATACGGAGATACAGGTTTGTTCCGCCTACAATAAATTTCACATTACCGGTAGCACCCGTCGTACCTTCCGAAAGGTTGGTCATCACGTACGCTTCCGCTTTCGCCCAATCGCTTTCCGCAACCGCGCCTGCCTGCATAGGTACAACGTACGTATACGTAGGCGTTACGACCTCAGACGATTCGCTGTCCGACGTCTGCGGTTCGCTACCGAGATACAGCGTACCCGACCAGGTCGTCGCTGCACCGCTACCCCATGCCATATCCGCCGTTGTCGAATCGTTGAACGCAAGCGTTGCAACGACCGCCTGTCCGTCTACAAAGCTGTCGCCGAGGTTAAAGCCGTAAATCGCCGTATACGTCGTCGTTGCTTCGCTGTAGCTGTGGTCCATCTGCACGTTGGCGCCGAAATCAGACGAGCCAACCGCCATCCAGCCTTCATAATGTCCCTGCGCCGACTGTTTCTTACCGTTGACGGTAATGTCATACGCGTTTCTGTCCAAGCCCGCAAACTTCGTCGTATCCACAACGTCCATACGGATGAACAGATTGGTGCCTACGGTTGCGAATTTGACCGTACCAACATTTGCACCCGACATTTCGTGTGCGTATACATTCGCCCATTCCGATTCGGAAACAAATCCCTGTTCGTTGCCCGTTACAGCCGCGATAACGTTTGCGTTTGCCGTTTCTTCCGCGCCTGCGCCGAAAGCCGCCATGCCCGCTGCGCTACAAGTAGCCATAGCCGCCGTGAGTGCCAATAGTGCTAGTTTTTTCATTGCTATTTCTCCTTATCTTCTTGCTTTCGCAAGATTATTTTTTAATTTTCGTTGTGGAAATACAATTCTCCCGCTGTTTGACTGTTATAGCCGGCGTTAAAATCGTTCCACGTGATCAGCGATTTATATTCAGCGCTTTCGATGTTGTCGTATACGTAACAATCAAACCCGAACGAATCGTACGCTTCAAACCCCGTCTTATAACGCCAAGGCATTTTGATTTCGACGTTGTAGCCATCCGCCGTTTCCTTCACGGTCGCCTCCGCACCTTCTATCGCTTCAGAATTGCCGTCCGTGATCTTTACTTTATCCCGCCAAGCCTCTACGTTGAAAATTTCCGAAGCGTTCGAAGCGAACCGCTTTTCATCTACCAATACGTAGACCTTATCGCCGCCTTTCGCCTGATCTTTTACCTCGACGAGGATATACAACGCATCCGCCGTATACGTAACGCGGAGCTCCGCCGTCGTCGAACCGGGAACCGCTCTTTCCGCGCAGCTCACTCTGTCCACCTTCAAAACGGATGAGCTTGCATACGCCTCATCTCGTTCACCGTCGATCACGGGCACCGTCGCCGTTTTGGAAATTCCTTCCAGCTTATCCTCATATTCTACGTGCTTATCGCGGTAAGGCAACATCGTATCGCTGTTTTTGATATGTCCGTTAGGCAAAACCATTGTTCTGTTGGCATATTGCGCAAGGTTAAACGCCGCAAAATGGATATCCCACGTATGGGCGTACTGCCGCCAATCGTTGCCCGTATCCGCCATTTTACCCTCCATGTACGAAACGTATACGGTGTGACCGTTTACGTGTCCCGAACCGTTCCCGATAAAATCGGGATAGCCTCGCACAAAACCGCCGCCCGTGGACAATATGTTTTGATTGTTCGCCGCTTCCGTATAATTGGAATAGGTAAATTTCACGCCGTCGTCCGATTCCATATAATACACACGGGACATTCTTCCCTGCGAATATTCGTACGTCATCATAAACTTTTGGGTAAGCGTGTTATATTTGATGCCGCTGCCCGCACGGGTGAACACTTCCTGTCCCTGATCGAAATGAATACCGTCCGTCGATTGGAATACATACATCCGATCGCCCGCTTCCAAAGAATAGGTACAATAGAGATAATACGTACCATCCTTATACACTGCCGAGGGTTGACCGATTCCATAGAATCCGTAGCCGCTACCGCCTGCCATTTGGCTTTGGTTCCAACTTGCCTGCATCTGCGTATCCGTCATACGGATGACGGGATAAGGCTCGTCTGCATCGCCCTGCCAAATCGACCATTTGATGCCGTCGTCGCTCGTCGCCATGAATACGTTGTTGTCAAATTCTTTCCAGCCGTTAAGGGTTGCGGGTGCTTCGAAATACATGATATATTTTCCGTTGAGTTTCAGTACGGAGGGCTTTCCTACGTGCAGTTTGATCCACGTCGTGTTCGTTTCGGGCGCAAGCAATTTCTGCGCGTTCGTCCAGTGCTTCAGATCTTCGCTTTCCGCATACCAAATGCTGTCATATCCGGAATGGCGACACCACCACATTTTGTAAACGCCTTCCTCCTCGTCACATATGACGCTTTGGCCCCAATCGTAACGCTCGTCATACGGATAAGCATCAATGATAAAATCGCCAAGGTCGGTGACGACCATTTTCTCAGCCGCCCACGTAGACGGATCGCCGAAATCATAATTTTCGGCAAGCGTCATATCCTTTTCCTGTTCCGCAGTCGAAGAGCTTTCCGGTGAGGTCGGCTCGGACGTGGAAGCGGAGGATCCGCTTTGCGTCGGCGTACACGCGACGCAAAGCAAGAACCCCAATAAAAATACAAACGCTGTAATTTTCTTGACCATCTTTTTCTCCTTTATCCCGAAAAATTATTTTATCAGATATACGTCGCCCATACGTTCTACGTAACGGAAAGCTTCGCCTCGGTGGTCGCTCCACATCACCATCGCTTCACGGCCTACTCCGTTGCCCATTGCGTCGTTGATTTGGAAATCCATACCGATACAAGCGCCCTCTTCGATAAAATCAATAGCCATTTCAAACCAAGCTATTCTGAATTCCAATTCATAGCCGTAATCGGTCTTTCTCACACGACGACGGGTACCGGAAAATTCGGACGTAAGGTCATATTCGTCACTGCCTTTGATTATGAAATCTTTATTGTTT
>JBGVRF010000110.1:0-9493 GCA_045128175.1 Candidatus Scatosoma sp. | reverse complement strand
CATTCAAAAGCTGGCTTGCCTGATATTCCGCGTCATAACCGTTCATTTCGGCAAATTCGCTTTCCAGTTCCGCGGCTTTTACACCGTCTTCCTCGGAAAAATCGGGTTTTGCATACAATGCGTCTTTTTCGTCCATGACCTCGACTAGACGCTTATAGCCAAGCATAACGGTACGTAATACCGTTTCGTTATCGTACATGTTCTGGTTTTGCTGTAAAACGGACATACGCTCGTTCTTATCGAGAGAAACAAAACCTTTCTGCGGCTCAATCTCGCCCGAAAGCACCTTCAGAAAGGTGGACTTTCCCGCGCCGTTTGCGCCGATGATACCGTAGCAATTTCCTTTCGTGAATTTAAGGTTTACGTCTTCAAACAATTTTTTACTGCCGTATTGGAGCGAAACTCCCGTAACTTGTAACATTAAAATACCTCTAAAATATTATTCCTTGAAGATTATACCATATAAAAACTTTTTAGGCAAACGTTTCCACCTGAAAACCTCGTTAAAAAACCGAAAATTACGCGATTTTTCCGCAAGAAATAAAAAACGGAGCCTTTAAGAAATCTCTTAAAGGCCCTTTTCGGCATTATTTGGTCAACTTTTCAAGCTCTTTCGCTACGTCTCCGACAGTAACGAGATTTTCCACTTCGTCATCGGGAATAACGATTCCGTATTCGTCTTCGAGTTGGCTGAGTAACTCAACCACGTCCAAAGAATCTGCGCCGAGATCTTCAACGATCTTTGCGTCCGCCGTCACTTTCTCAAGGGGCAAATTAAGCGCTTCTGCAAGCATTGCCTGAATTTTTTCCAACATATAATTATCCTCCGTGTTATGAAAAGCGTTTACGCTTATATGATTATTGTAATATAAACAACAACAAAAGTCAAGCGTTTTAAGCCGATTTTATTTATTCTTCTTCATTGTAAGACCGATCCTGTTCTTTTTTACATCCACTTCTTTAACGCGGACCTGTACAATCTGTCCGACCCTGAGCGCCTCCGAAGGATGTTTGATGTATCTTTCGGTAATTTCGGAGATATGCACCAATCCGTCTTGATGTACACCGATATCGATAAACGCGCCGAAATCGACTACGTTGCGAACGATACCCGTCAACTCCATCCCTACCTTAAGATCTTCGATACTCATGATATCCTTTCGAAGCGTAGGCGCGGGAAGCCCTTCGCGGATATCACGACCGGGCTTCATAAGCTCGGTGACGATATCGATCAGTGTTGCTTTATCAAGCTCCGTTTCTTTCGCCGCTTTTTCTTCCCCGTAAACCTTTATTTTTTGACGAAGATCGGAGATCCTACGAGCTTTTACGTCCTCTTTCGTATACGAAAATAAAGAGAGCAACTTTTCCGCTTTTGCGTAGGATTCGGGATGGACGGCAGTGTTATCGAGAATGTTTTCACCGCCGTCGATACGCAAAAAGCCCGCACATTGCGTATAAGCTTTTTCACCCAGTTTTGGAACTTTAAGTAGCTGTTTACGCGATTTGAATCGGCCGTTTTCTTCTCGGTAAAGCACAATATTTTTCGCTACGGTAGAATTGAGTCCCGCTACGTATTTTAAAAGAGATACGCTGGCTGTATTGAGATCGACGCCGACGCTGTTTACACAATCTTCGAGAACCCCTGCAAGTGCGCCGTCCAGACGTTTCTCATTCATATCGTGCTGATACTGTCCTACTCCGATAGATTTCGGATCAATCTTGATGAGTTCGGCAAGCGGGTCTTGCAAACGTCTTGCAATAGAAACCGCGCTTCTTGCCGTAACGTCATAATCGGGAAACTCTTCCGCGCCAAGCGCGCTCGCCGAATATACGGAGGCCCCTGCCTCATTGACGATAACATATCCCACCTCACGGCCCGTCTCCGCCTTGATTTCTTTGATAAGCTCGGCGATAAAAATTTCACTTTCTTTGCTTGCCGTACCATTACCACAAGAAATGACCTGCACGCCGTATTTTTCAATAAGCTTTTTCAAAACGATCTTCGCTTCTGCCGTTTTATTCTGAGGCGGGGTGGGGAACACGACCGTTTTGTCCAATACCTTGCCGGTACCGTCCACGACACAGATCTTGCATCCCGTACGGAACGCAGGATCCCATCCCATCGTGATCTTATCCTTTACCGGCGGCTGCATCAACAAAGGTTTCAGGTTCAATTCAAACATTTTGATCGCTTGTTCGCTGGCGTCTTCAAACAACTGCGCGCGGACCTCGCGTTCTACGGAAGGCGCGATCAAACGGCTGTATCCGTCCTCTGCGGCTTCTTTGACAATCTTTGTACTTTCGCCGCCGTCTTTCAAGAAACCGGCCGCCGTGATGCGTTTTGCGAATTCTTCATCTACGACGATAGACACCTTTAAAAATTCTTCTTTTTCCCCGCGATTAAGTGCAAGCACGCGGTGACTTTTGATCTCTCCGACGGGTTCACTGTAATCGGCGTACATCCCGTACGTTTTCGTTTCGTCCTCCGATTCTTTACCCTTCGCATAAGAGGAGGTTATTTCCCCGTGTTTAAAGAAGAAATTGCGCAACTTTTTACGGGTAGCCGCATCATCGGAAATAATTTCCGCAATGATATCCCTTGCGCCTGCGATCGCTTCGTCCGTGGTCTTGACTTCTTCCGTGACATATTTTTTCGCTTCCGCTTTTACGTCCAGATTTTTATTCTGCACGAGAATGGCATCGGCAAGCGACTGCAATCCCTTTGCGATCGCCACGGAAGCACGGGTCTTTCTCTTTTGCTTATAAGGGCGGTAAATATCTTCCACTTCCGTCAAAATCGTTGCTTTTTCCAGGGCAAGATAGATCGCGTCCGTCATTTTCCCCTGTTCGGTAATGGAATTGGCAACTTCTTCCTTGCGCTTTTCAAGATTTCTAAGATAAGTAAGGCGGTCGAACAGCTCTCGAAGTACCTGATCGTCACAGCTACCTGTCATTTCTTTACGATAACGCGCAATAAAGGGGATCGTGTTTCCCTCGTCAATCAACGATACAATGTTACTTGCATGCGTGGGAGTGAGATTAAATTCTTTTGTGATCGTTTGTAAAATATCCATAATTCTACCTTATATTTCTTATTTTATTTTCAAGGAACGCAAAAATTCCTTTTGCTCTTGAGTGAGTCGATAACTTTCGATTGCTTTTTGTATCGCTTTATTGTGCGTTTTTCTTTCCAACAAGCCTTTCTTTAAGATCTCTACGCCGTAATTGTATTCCTTTATAAGTACCTCCGCCGTCAGCCAAGCAGCCGCCATATGTACGTAATACGGTTGCGTATCCGCGCGCTTTAGGTAATTTTCTATCAGCGGCAAATATTTTTGTTCTACGTACTCGGAAAGTAAAACAACAAGAACGTATCTTTGATAAAATTCTTTACCGTCGGAAAAGAGCTTTTCTAACTCGGGCAAAAAATCGTCGCGATATTTCTTGAGACATTTTGGTTTGAAACAGTCGCTGAGTGCCCAATTATCCATTTGAGAAACGCATTTTTCAAGATACTTCAAAAATTCTTCATATGGAAGCATTGACGCCACGGTGAGACGGATAAACACCGTTTCATAACAATCATCGGGAAAGGAAAATAACGAATCTATTTCCGCAGTGTATTTTTTGGCGATTTTACGCATTATCGGCGTACGAACGCCCAAAATTTTCCTTTCCGTAGGGATCAATTTGCGTTGAAAAGCAGCATACTCCTCCTCCGCATAGCATAAAAGCTCGTTATAAAATTCCGAATACGTCATTGAGTTCATTTCTCCATACTTCTTCTGTAAAACGTGGATTTGCGGGACTAGTAGACGGCATTTTTACGTACGGGATCTTTATATCCGCGTAACTTTTGACAAACAAATCGTATGAAAGCGTACCGTTAAGCAAAATTTTTTCAATCGGTGCATGAGCTAAAACTGCATTAAGATCTGCAACCTCTGCGTTTCTAACCGCCGCGTCTGCCGAGCCTTCGATCTCGCACGTGGTCACCATATCCCACAACGCAAGTTTCCGACGAAAAAGGAATTCTTTCTTCCCCTCCGTTGTTTCGGGAACCGTTTCTCCGAAAAAGCCGCAAACCGTACGCCAGAATCTATTTTGCTTATTTCCGTAATAAAAATCGATCAGACGGCTTTTTACAGAAGGAAAACTGCCCAGGATCAACACACGGCTTTGCGCATCGAATACGGGTGCAAAACCGATCTTTCTTTCCGTTGCTTTTTCCATAGGTGATTAAAGCGCAAACGGCTTATCGGTATTTCCAACCAATGCAATCGCCTTTTTGCTTTCGTCGAACATAACGGACAAAACGTCCTGCGCGTCGGTGTGCGTCATTGCATTGATGCGATCCAATTTATTTTCAAAATCAAAGATCTTATCAAAATAAAGCATATATTTTCCGTAAAGAAGCATTTGAGAATTACTGCTTTCGTTGCTGAAGAACATTCCCGCTTTCATCTGTTCTCGGCAACGCATAAATTCGTCCTCGGTAATTCCCTTTTCTTTCATCGTTTTTATAACTTCAGAGATCGCGTCGTACGCCTCTTCCGCATGCGCCGGATTTACCCCCGCGTAGACGTTCTGCGAAGCGCATTCCGAAAAAGCGGAAATATACGAATAAACCGAATACGCAAGCCCACGCTTTTCGCGCACCTCTTGGAATAAACGAGCACTCATTGAGCCGCCGAGAATACCGTTTATCGCGCTGACGTAATCCTCTTTCGGATCGCCGCGCTTTACCGAGGGATATGCGATGGCAATATGCATTTGTTCGATCGGCTTGTTTTTGACAAGGCTGAGATGTTGAAGCCGGACGTTCGGCTTTCTTTCCTCAAACGTCCCCTTATCCAGCTTACCGAAATAAGTTTCCACAAGTGCCTCCGCCGTGGCGAGATCAACGCCGCCGGCAAAGGAAACGACAATGTTTTCAGGACAATATCTTGCGCGCTTATAACGCCGAATATCTTCTACCGTAAAGCTTTTAACGTTTTCTACCGTTCCGAGAATGTTTCTGCCGTAATTTTCTCTGCCGTAAAATGCACTCGATAATAAATCCAAACAAAGATCTTCGGGAGAATCTTCATTCATGGAAATTTCTTCACAAACGACTCCCTTTTCGCGTTCCATCTCCTCCTCCGGAAAGGTGGAATCCAAGAACAGATCGGACAACAGCTCGAAGCAAGCCGCGGTATGATCGGAAGTACACTTTGAATAATAGCAAGTGATATCCTTCCCCGTAAATGCATTGACTTGCGCGCCGAGACGGTCAAATGCATCCGATATTTCAAAGGCGTTACGTTTATGCGTCCCCTTGAATTGCATATGCTCGATAAAATGAGAGATGCCGTCTTCCGCGTCCGTTTCCGCATACGCACCCGTACCGACGAGAATGCCCATCGTTACCGACATCAATCCTTCCATTTTTTTCACTACGAGCCGAAGCCCGTTTTCGTACCTTTTTTCGTATACCATTTGTTTATCCCTCTTTTTGCAAATTTTCGGATACCGTCACTGCGGTAAGAGAATGATTTTCGTAGAATTTTAATATGTCGTCCAGCGCATCCGCCGTCGCAGCCATAGGATGCATCAGAATAAAATCACCGTTTTTGATATCCTTTGTCGCGCGCGTATAAATCAACGACGCGTTTTTATCCCGCCAATCTATGGTATCACGCGACCATAAAATCGTTTTCATACCAAGTATATTTGCCGCTGTGAGCGTATCCGCGTTATACGCGCCTGACGGCGGAGCGAACAGCGTTGGTTTTATTCCCGTTGACAACTCAATAAAACGGTTGGTTTCAGCGATCTCTTTTCGGTTATTTGTCAGATCGAGTTTATCATGATCCTTATGAAAATAACCGTGGTTGCCGAGCTCGTGTCCGGCGGCTACAATATCGCGAAGGCAATCTATGTTGTCGTCCGCCCAGCATCCGCCGATAAAAAACGTTGCTTTCATATCATGCGTTTTAAGAATATCGAGGATACGATAAACCTCCTCGGTGCCCCAATAGACGTTGAACATCAAGGACACCCCGACGGCATTTTCTCCTGCTGAACGATACAACTGAACGTTTTCGCCTTCCGTTTTCACAGCATCTTCCATAGGAGCCAGACAAAGCGCACCTACCGATAAAACCAATACGCCCAAAACAAGATTGGTTGCGACGTTGAATCCGACGGTCTGACTTGACCTATGGCCGTTTTGTTGTTTTTTCACGCTACCACCTCGAAAAAAGATTTCGTAATATTTTATTTCTCTTTTCGGATAGTTATGCTTTTCTTTATTTGATTTTCACGATCGTCACGCCCGTTTCACCCTCGCCGTACTTACCAAGACGGTATTCCGCGACGTTACGATGCGTGCGCAAAAAATCGTGAATACCCGCCCGAAGCTTACCTGTGCCCACGCCGTGCACGATACGCACCTCTTCGAGATTGGAAACGACAGCCGAATCGATAAACGCCTCCACGTCGGGTAACGCTTCGTGGACTGTCTTTCCAATGACGTTAAGCTCCAACGTCGGCAACGGTTTGGAGACAAGCGATCTGGTAACTTGTACCCGATCGGTTGCCGATTTTTGCTGCCACTTAGGCTTCTTTTTACTATTTTGGGCTTTTGTTGTCTGAATTACAACCGAAAGATCGGAAATTTTACTGCGGATACGGATATTTCCGCAAAGTATTTCCGCTTCGCCCTTGGGAACACGTACGCTTTGTACGATGCCTTCCTGCCCGATGTTTTTAACGAACACCTTTACTCCCACTTTCAACGTCTCCGCATTTATTGGAACGTATTGTGTAACGGAGGTTTCCTCTTCTTCCCGTTCGTAAGATTTATCTAGGATCTTATTTTTCAGGGTACGCGCTTTTATCAGATCAGCTTCGGATATCTGCTCTTTTGCAAAGATCTGTTCGATCTCACCAAGCAGTTCTTCTGCTTCCGCAGCCCGTTCGTTGATGATACGACGGGACTCCGCTTTCGCTTGCGCATACAACTTGTCTTTTTCCTTTTTCAGTTTTTCGCGCTCTGTATCCAAAAAGCCGATCTTTTCCTGCCATTCCGCTTTTAAACGGTTACATTCCTTCAGCGTTTCGTCGGCTCGGATACGACTTTCCTCCGCACTTCGAACGATATTTTCGAATTTTTGCGCGTCCGCGGATAAATTACCGAGCGCATCCTGTAAAATGCTTTCCCGCAAACCGAGGCGGCGGGAAATTGCAAGCGCATTGCTCGATCCGGGTAATCCAATCTTGATCACATACAAGGGCTGCAAAGTATCCGAATCGAATTCCATACACGCATTTTCGATCCCCTTTGCGGAAAAAGCAAATTCCTTCAAAGCCGTATAATGCGTAGTTACAACTCCCGCGCAACCACTGTCGAGAAGATGAGAAACGATCGCTTTGGCGAGCGCTTGTCCTTCGTCGGGATCGGTACCGCCGCCGAGCTCGTCGATCAACACAAGACTGTTTTTATCGGCGCGATCAACGATATTGATAATATTCGTTATATGCGACGAGAAGGTCGAAAGGCTTTCTTCGATACTTTGCGCGTCGCCTACGTCGCAATAAATTTCATTAAACACGGAAACTGTCGCGCATTTAGCGGGAATAAACAGTCCGCACATCGCCATCATACAGAACAGCCCAACCATCTTTAAAGTTACCGTTTTTCCGCCTGTATTCGGGCCGCTGATAAGTAAAAAGCGATACTCTTTTCCCAAGGAAAGGCTGACGGGAACAACTTTCTTTTTGTCGATAAGCGGATGCCTGCCACGGTCGATATCAATGATCCCAATATCGTTTACGATTGGTTTGACCGCAGAAAACTTATACGCATATTCTGCGCGCGCATAATATTCATCTATCTCCTGCAAAATCTCCAGATCCTGATATAATTCGGTCGCCAGCATCCCCGCACGACGGGAAAGTTCGCCTAAGATCCGCTCGACCTCTTCTCTTTCGTCGATAGCAAGCGAACGTAGCTCATTATTCATCTCAAGGACCTCTTCGGGTTCGATAAAGAAGGTCGCTCCACTCGCAGATCGATCATGGATAAAACCCTTGATGTTCCGTTTATATTCCGCACGGACAGGAAGCACATAGCGATTATCACGCATGGTGACAAGGCTGTCCTGTAAATATTTTCCCTCGCTTCCCGTCAGATATTCGGCAAGCCTTGCACGGATCTTTTCATTTAATAACCTGATCTCCCTGCGAATTGTATACAATCTGTCGCTGGCGTAATCGCTGATCTCCGTATCACTTAAGATCTTCGTCGTGATATCTTCTTCCAACGCCTGATCAAAATATAAAAGATCGGCTACCTGTTTCATCAACTTGATATCTTCATCATTGATAGAAGAAATACTCGTATATGCGATACGTGTCGAACGTAAAAGACAGCCCAATCCCAATAACTCGCCACAGGAAAGCGTAGAGCCCTTTTGCGCGCGTTTAAGCTCGTCGGAAAAAGGCGGAATGTATTCCACTTTCCCAACGCCGTGAATAAAAAGCAGCTTTTCGCATTCTTCCGTCTTATCCAGATTCTTTTTCACAAGCGCGAGCTCGGAGACGGGCGCGTACTTACAAAGAGCCTCTTTGCTTGCATCCAAAACGGCATATTCCGCTACGGCGGCGAGAATTTTATTCAGTTCTGTTTTTTCAATTGCTCTTTGATTCATTTCATCTTCCTGTTTTTCTATAATACGCCGCGTTTAAAATGTCCCGACGTATAGGTTTTATAAATTTGTTTTTGTTTGTCCTCATTGTCTTTTGCTTCAAATGCCGCGCGCTTATTCTGCGTAACGGACAGATCGATAAGCTTTCCTGCCCCTTTCAAACCTTTTCCAACAAGATTTGCACAGTTGTATACCTCAAAACGACAACTTCCGTCGCCGGCGATATATCTTCTGACGGGAAACGAGCGCCCGCCTTCATCCGTCAACGTATAGATACTTTTTTTATCACAAACGCCACACGTTTTTCCAAAAGGACAATAACAAAGATCCATAATTTTGACATCTCCCGACGATAAAACGAAGGCGTTTTCGCCGATCAATGCAGTCGCTTCTTCTGCATTAGCTTCCTTGCTGACAACATAATACGCTACGTTTTCATCCTTAAGAAGCTCCGCAAGAGAAATACCGTTGATAATATTCAATCCTGTACCGGCAAAAATTTTCACTCCGAGCTCCCGTGCGAAAACCATACCGCCATAGTTTTCAACATAGAGCCCGTCGATACTCACCGCCTTTGCCCATTCATAAAGCCTATTGACGTCCAACTGCGTATAAAACGGCGGAAAATAAAGATATTTCTGAAAACTTCCGTTTAAAAAACTTTCGGGAACAGGCGCGGCATAATCGTCCGGCTTATAGATAGCAATATCCGTTTGAATTCCCGTAAAATCGTTTGAGATGACCGCCGTTTTTTCATTTTTACCCTTTCCCGTATATTTTTTAAACGGTTGATAAGAATACTC
>JBGVRF010000109.1:0-7719 GCA_045128175.1 Candidatus Scatosoma sp. | reverse complement strand
GCTTTCTTCATAATACAAACCCAAACGGCTCGCCGCAAAGCTTCGAAACCGCTCGCAAAGCTCTTTTAACGTGATCTTGTCTTCAAAGCGTATCTGTTCTTTGCGGCGGCGTTCCATTGCCTCGTCCGTTTGCGACAGCATAAAGAAACGCGTTTCTTCCTTCTCCGTTCGATCTTTTCTTTCCTTTGCCGACTGCAAAATGCGTTGGTTTTGTCTGTCCTGCGCGTTCCTTTCCGCTTCCTCCAACGCCTTGGCGCTGCGGCTTTCCCCGACCATAGCGAAAATGACCACCAAAGCGATCCCCACAAGCAACACGAGCAAATAGATAACGATCGCCGTCTTGCTCGTCAAAACACCCATCACTTCGGACCATGTGCCCGAGGACGTCATAATTGTCGAATCCGTCGTATCCATACCCTTCTCCTTTCCCGTATTCCTTACGCGATTACGCCCAATTCCTGTCCGAAAGCAGCTTTTGACTCAGGGGAATATTATCCATGCCAAACAAGCTGTCCAACAGCGCGAAAAACGTGTTGTCTTCCCGGTCGAGAGTTTCTTTGGTACAGCCCGAAAGCAAAGGCAACAGCCTGTTCGCAAGCATTCTGTCCACTACCTCCGTTGCGGGAATTCCGCAAGCCAACAGCACGGAAGAATAGTTTTCGAGCTGACGAGCCAAGGGATTGGATATCTCGAAAGGCAGCTTCGCCTGTAAATGTTCCTCGATACGGTCGAATTTTTTCCAAATCTCCAAAGACAAAAGGTTTTCCTGCGCGGCGTCCGCGACCAGCTCGTTAAAGCGGGAATAGGGCAACACCCGTTCCTTTTTCTTGGGCGCACGATGAGAAAATTCTTTGTCCGTATAGACAAGCCGCACAGCCGAAGCGTATTCCGACGCGTCCGCGGGCAGATCGTCCGCTACCCGCGCCGTGAAGATACACCATATATTAGCAGGCAGAGAGAGCTCCGAGCCTCCCTTGTCTGCATACATATCGCTTATGCGTATCGTATTTTCTCCTTCGGGGGCGCGAAAAGCCTCGATAAACGGAGCGAATACGGCGTTAAAGCTTTTGTATTCCGTAACGTCGAACACGAATACGTTCACCGAATCGGTACGTTCTTTCGCGCGATACAGCTGTTTTTCCAACAACGCGGCGATCCTTCCGTCCTCCCAATTTCCCGATTGAAAAAGCGCGGAGGGCACATTCATCGTAGCGTCCACGAATACCGCGCCGTCGAAATCGGTGAAAAACCGCTGTAACAACGCGGCGACCTGCTTGGCATAACCGCGGTTTTCGTGTTGCAGCCACACGGCGCGCGAAGCCGCCATCGCCGCAAAGATCTCCCTTGCGTTTTCAATGGACACGGGGACTTCGTTTTCCACCGCGTACCGTACGAATTCTTCGCAAAGCGCGGCGATCGAAGCGCAATCGGCATACTGCGGCGCGGGAGCGAGGCGTTGCGTGGCTTTCGTTTCTGCGTCCTTCTGCGCCGCCTTCGCTTTTTCCTCCGCATTTTTCCGCTCTGCTTCCGCCGCCGCTTTTTTCTCTTCCTCCTTACGCCTCCAACGCTCTGCCGCTTCTTCGTCGGCAAGACTTCGCAAGGAAACGAGCTTTAAGATCATCACGATAAGCGTGAGTGCAGTGACGCTCAGTGTGATAAATCCGATTTCTTCCATGGTGTAATTATTAAATAAAAAAACCGTGTCGACCACACCAAAAATAATTTGTATTATCGAGCTGATAACAGTGTTTCGAAGCTCTTCGGGCCAATAGATCACGCTTTCTGCAAACGATTTACCTGCAAGAAACTGATCCCGAAGTTTTTTTATTTTTCTGTTGTACGCGATTTGGACGAACACAATCCCGAGCATCGTCAAAATAAAGGCGACCTGCGCGGGAGCCGGCATACCTACGTCGACGAGAAAAAAGAAAAGCGCGATCAACACCGCTTCCAAAACGGCGCCCACGATAAAAGAATTACGTAGACGAGGCTTTTTGAAATCGGTCGAACGGGCTTCCGTTATCAGCTCGTCCCGTGCGCGTTGCTCGCAAAGGCGGTTTATGCGGAAAAGCGTAAAAACGATCCACGCCCCCATTCCGCCGAAAATGATAAAATAGCCGAAATCGGAATAGATGGTATCATTATCTATCAAAAGCAAATCCCACAAAAACGCCGCCGCAAAAAGCCAAAACGTTTCTAAAACCAACGTGGAAAAAACGATCGAAGCTATTTTTCGTTTGTAAAATTTTTGTTTATATGTTTTGTTTATATGCCTTCTTCCCATAACTTCTCCTTAAACCGTTACAAAGGGGCTCTCATCGTAAATCTATTATACCACCAATGTATAACAAAACGCAAGTATATTGCATTACTTTTTCGTATAATTTTGTCACTTTATACATTCGCCACGAAAGTCCGCGCTTCTTTATTTTATCACATAGTAACGTAAAAGCAATCGTTCTCAACCGAGAACTATAAGTTCTTTTTAAATACGTATAATCTTATCAAAGGGGGAGTTCTCAAAAGAGAACTTAGATAAAAAATGACGCTTACGGAAGCTGTTGCGAGAAGAATGAAAGACTTAATGGAAGAGAAACAATTTACGGCTTACAAATTGTATAAAGAAGGCGGGATAGCGAAATCGACGATATCCCAGGTGTTGAACGGGAAAAGAGAGCGGATCAGATTAGCGACCGTATACGAAATGGCAACAACCATGGGCGTATCTTTGGAGGAGTTTTTCACCGATCCTCTGTTTAAGCTTGTCACCGATTGAAAAAGCAACTTGAAAAAAGGACGGACAAAATGACTTGTCCGTCCTCTTCTTTTTCTGTTTTGGTTGGCGTTTCGGTACGTCGTCTCATACCTGCCCCGCCCATTTTTGTTTTTTTTCGGTCTGTTACCACCTAACAACCGTCACGATTTACAGCCCTTCGACAATGTTCCGCGCCACGTGGACGCCGCTTGCCGACGCGTGCGACAACGAGTGCGTGATCCCGCTTCCGTCGCCGATGATATACAGCCCTTTGTAACGGCTTTGCAACGTTTCGTCCACCTCGACCTCCATGTTGTAGAACTTCACTTCCACGCCGTAAAGCAACGTGTCGTCGTTCGCCGTACCCGGCGCGATCTTGTCTAATGCGTAAATCATCTCGATGATCCCGTCCAGGATCCGTTTGGGTAAAACCAAACTCAGATCCCCCGGTGTGGCGTTCAGAGTCGGCGTCGTAAAGGACTCTTGAAGGCGGCTCGGCGTACTGCGCTGACCGCGGATGAGATCCCCGAACCGCTGTACGATGATCCCGCCACCCAGCATATTACTCAGCCGCGCGATCGATTCTCCGTACCCGTTCGAATCGCGGAAGGGCTCGGAAAAATGCTTGGCGACCAGCAAAGCGAAGTTTGTGTTTTGCGTTTGTTTCGCGGGATCTTCATAGCTGTGGCCGTTGACCGTGACGATGCCGTTCGTGTTTTCGCTGACCACCGCGCCTTTCGGATTCATGCAAAACGTACGCACTTTATCGCCGTATTTCGGCGTGCGGTAAACGATCTTGCTTTCGTACAGCTCATCCGTCAGATGGGAGAATATCTCCGCGGGAAGCTCGACGCGAACGCCGATGTCAACCCTGTTCGATTTGGTCGGAATTTGCAGTTCATCGCATACCTGCTCCATCCATTTGCTGCCGCTGCGCCCGACGGACACGACGCATTGACGGCAATCGAAGGTCCCTTTTTTACAATGGATACGGTATCCGCCGTCCGTGACCGAGATCGACTGCACGGGCGTATCGAAATAGAACTCCGCTTTGTCTTTCAGTTCTGCGTACAAATTTTTCAAAACGACATAATTGATATCCGTACCCAGATGGCGCACGGACGCGTCGAGGAGATGAAGATCGTTTTGCATACACAGTTTTTTAAACCGCGAACCCGCCGTCGAATACAGCTTCGTGCCCTCTCCGCCGTAATGCATATTGATCTCGTCCACGTAATGCATCAGCTCCAACGCCTTCGTTTTACCGATATACTCGTACAGTGTGCCGCCGAAATCGTTGGTGATATTGTATTTCCCGTCCGAAAACGCGCCAGCGCCGCCGAACCCGCTCATGATCGAACAACTTTTGCAGCCGATACAGCTTTTAACCTTGTCACCGTCGATAGGACAGTGGCGTTTGTCCAGCGCGTGCCCCGATTCTAACACCGCCACGCGAAGCTCGGGCGCTTTTTTGGTCAGCTCGTATGCGGAAAAAATCCCGCCGGGCCCCGCACCGATAATAATAACGTCATAATACATATTTCCGTTTCTCCTACTTTTTATATGCAACCGGTTTTTCATCGGTTTCGACCGATACCCAATCCATTGTACACTTAATTTTCCGTTCTGTCAAGCGGATTTAAAACAAATCGCCATTCCTCCGCTTTATCAAAGTTTTTGGTATAGTATTTCCTTTTTATCACACAATAGTTGTTAATGGAGGAAATTTATGAAAGCAACCGGAATAGTCAGAAGAATTGACGAGCTCGGTCGCGTCGTTATCCCCAAAGAGATCCGCCGTACCCTGCGCATCAAGGAAGGCGATCCGCTGGAGATCTTCACCGACCGCGACGAATTGATGTTGAAAAAATATTCGCCCATCGCCACGTTAGAGCGTTTCAGCAAAGCCACTGCGCGTTCGTTGAACGACCTCAGCGGCAAGCTGGCGGTCATTTGCGATACCGACGGTATTTTGCACGCCTTCGGCGAAGGGAAAAAAGATCTGGACGGCAAAGGCCTGTCCGAGGAT
Organism: Candidatus Scatosoma sp.; assembly: GCA_045128175.1. Lineage (GTDB taxonomy): Bacteria > Bacillota > Clostridia > Christensenellales > Borkfalkiaceae > Scatosoma. The sequence continues at coordinate 2,935 of JBGVRF010000109.1, read as the reverse complement.
ATGGACCGCATTTTACGCGAACGGCGCAGTTATATCGCCAACGCCGCGGAGGGCGGCGATATCCTGCCCATCACCTCATCCAGAGAGGAAGGCATCACCGCGCAAGTCATCGTACCCATCGTTTCGGGCGGGGATTGTCTTGGCGCAGTCGCCGTACTTTCCCGTGAAGATGGCGCAAAAATGGACGCAAACGAGATGAATCTGGCACGTCTCACCGCCGACATTTTGGCAAATCAATTCGAATAATCACAAAAAAAAGATAGGGGCAGGTGCGAAATGAGTTTTTCAAAAACTCTTCAACGCATACCTGCCCCTCTATGTTTATATAAAGTGAAGAGGCAAAGCCGCGTAGTTGAGTGTATCTCTGTAAAAAGCATAAACGAGTTGCACCTCTTCGCAAAACAAGGCCGACCGTAAAGGTCAGCCTTTTTGCGCTTTATAATATACCAATTATCATTTGATTTTACGCGCCCAACACACCGCTCATCAGTTTATCCAGCCAAGGTTTCAAGAACGTTTCACACGCCTCGTAGAAACCCTGAGACAACGACGACTTGTCACTGAACAAAACGCTCGCATTGAACAAGCCACACGTTTCCAATACGTACAAAAGTGCCCAGATTCCCGCTACGACCGCTATGCCTACAACAAGATAGAATACGCACGCAAGGATCCCGTCAATGACACGGGTAGGTCTGTTGCCTCTGATTGCGTCGTTGACGTTGACAAGAATAACGTTAACCAACAACAGGATCACGACCGCGACGATAAACATACAAAGCCCCGCCAACAGCTTCGCCGCAACGTCCGCAAACATCGCTTCTGTTCCGACGACCTTCACACAACTACTGATCAAAACCGAAATCGGACCCCAAGTTGCAAACTGCGAGAACGGCAACCAGAAAGCCAGCACCGCCGCACCAATGCCGCCGACAACGACCACTAACGAACGAATACTGCCGATCAAACCGTTTTTATATCCTTTTTTCGCGATCACGATAATCAGCCCTATCGTCAGGAAATCAAGGAGATAAAGCAATGCGTAATCCTTGATCAGCTTCACGATATCCAATTCGAGCAGATTCCCTACGTAATCTTTCAACGACGTCGTGCTGACGACCAAAAGCCCCAGCGAAAGAATGACCGCCATCGCCACGACCGTACTCACGGTAAAGAACAACGCGCCGAGGATACGCCCCCAAACCGTCGGTTCACCACCGCCGACCAATACTACGTTTACACGCGGGCCGGAATCTTCATACAGCTCCGGATCGCTTTCAAATTCAAAACCGTAACGGATCTCGACGGGATCGGGTTCTTCGACCACTTTCTTGTGCGGACGGTAGATCGCCGCAAAAATGCCGTTGATGATCAGCGCGACGAGAATGCACGCGATCGCAATACTGAACGAGGATGCAAACGCCTGTATTTCCGGGGACTGATCCATGATGAAAGGAATCGACCGGATGGGATTGCTTTCGTTGAAATAATGGTTCAAAAGCAGAAACGCCGCGCCCGAAAACAGCCAGACAAGCGCACCCCAGCCGATCCTACGGAAACCGTAATCCCAGCCGAGAACAAATGCCAGCACCAGCAGCAAGCCGCAACCGATCGCCGCAGCCATAGGCAGTTGCTCCATACTGATCTGAAATGCAAGTACCGAATGTAAAAAGTTCATACACTCTTCTCCTTATATTTCCGCGCCATCGCAAAGGATACCCGTCGGGCCCCGAAACGCCGCGTAAATGTTATGTTGATTTTATAGTCAACCCCTGAGGGTCAAATACCGAAATAATTTTTTGAAATACTGTTGTCGAAATTATTTATTGAAATTGTCTTTGAGGGAAACGATCTCGGACAACACCAATTTGCCCTGTTCGTCCACACATTTTTTATAATAGCCGACGCGCATCAGCTGGAAGGCTTTGCCGTCCTCGCTTTCCGCAAGATAGGGCTCGGCTTTTCCATGGAAGATATGCTCGCTGTCGAGATTCATTCTTTCACCGAAATCCTGTCCCGCATACTCCGCGTCTTTCAAAAGCACACCGTATCTGCGGATCTCCGCGTCCACGCCCGTCTTGCCGTCCACCCATTGGATCGTGCCTTTGACCTTGATCCCGCTGGTGTCGTTCGACGAACGGCTTTCGGGAATATACGAGCATTTCAACTCGACCACGTTCCCGTTTTCATCCTGCACGACCTCGTCGCAATGTACGATATAAGCGCCCTTTAAACGCACGTAGCCGTCCGGCTTCAAACGCTGGTATTTGGGCGGAGGCACAAGCGCAAAATCCGCTCTGTCGATATATACGACGTTCGAAAACGCCACCTTCCTCGTCCCCAGCTCCGGTTTTAAAGGATGTATCGCCGAATCCAACAGCTCCTCTCCTTCGTAATTGGTGATCGTCATCTTCAAGGGCTCGAGCACTGCCATAGCGCGTTCCGCATTCTCGTTGAGATTGTCACGAATACAAGCCTCCAAATAGGAAAGCTGACATTCGGAATTGGCTTTTACGATACCGATCTTGGTACAAAAATCGAGCAACGCTTCGGGGGGGACGCCGCGGTTGCGCAAGCCCGTGACCGTCGGCATACGGGGATCGTCCCAACCGTGCACGTGGCCTTCTTCCACAAGCTTCTTTAAATACCGCTTGGACATGACCGTGTTGGTGATCGCAAGCCGCGCAAACTCGATCTGACGAGGCTTCGGCACAAAACCGAGGTTTATCCCCACCCAATCGTACAAAGGTCTGTGGTCCTCGAATTCGAGGGTACAAAGGGAATGGGTCACGCCCTGTAAATAATCGCAGATGGGGTGCGCGTAGTCGTACATGGGATAGATGCACCACTTGTCGCCCGTGCGGTGATGGGTACAGCGCAAAATGCGGTAGATGACGGGGTCGCGCATATTCATATTGGGCGACGCCATATCGAT
>JBGVRF010000108.1:0-17012 GCA_045128175.1 Candidatus Scatosoma sp. | reverse complement strand
TTCATACCCTGAGGCTTTCTGCCTGCGCAGCAATCCTCTTCGCGAACGATGATTTCGTGCGATACGTCTACCAAACGACGGGTCAAATACCCAGAGTCCGCCGTCTTCAACGCCGTATCGGTCAAACCTTTACGACCACCGTGCGACGAAATGAAATATTCGAGAACGGACAAACCGTTTCTGAAACACGATTTAACGGGAACTTCAATCTTTTTACCTTGCGGGTTTACCATTAGACCACGCATACCCGCGAGCTGCTTAATTTGGTCGATGGAACCACGCGCGCCCGAGTCCGCCATCATCCAAATGGGGTTGAACTTGTCGTCCTCGCCCTGCTTCTTCAAAAGACTTGCAACCTTATCCGTAGCCGCGTCCCACTGCGCGATAACCGCACTGTAACGTTCGTCCTCGTTTAACAAACCACGAGCGTATTTTCTCGAGATCTTCGCAACTTCTTTTTCCGCATTGTCAACGATCTCCTTCTTTTCTTCGGGGATCTTCATATCGAATACGGACGTCGTCAAAGCGGCAAGCGTCGAATATTTATAACCTCTTTCTTTCATCGCGTCGAGTACGTACGAAGCCTTGGGCGCTTTACCCGTGCGGAACGCAGCCTCTACGATACGCGACAGATGCTTCTTGCCGATCGCACGCGCGCTGCCAATAAACTCGGTATCGAGTTCAAGACGCAGATAAGCTTCGGGCGTGTCTCTCTTGACAAAGCCCAGATCCTGAGGCAGACCGTCGTTGTAGATCAAACGGCCGATCGTCGTCTTGATGATACCGACCACCTCGCGCTTGCCCGTCTTGGGATTCAAGCGGACCTCCGCACTCTTGATGGGCGTTTCGCCGGGCTTGTTTTCAACGGGGCATCTGTAAGGCAAAGGCAGATCGTCAAACTTACCTTCAGGCAACTCGATTACACGCTTGAGATACATTTCGTCCTGCTCGTGCGCGATCTTGTTTTGATATGCCAAAATCGCTTCGTTTTCAGACGAATATACAGGCGGGATATATACTTCTCCGTTGGGATCGGGACGACCCTGCTCGTCGTACGTCTTGCCCTCTTCCTGACGTTTGATCGTCAAGCAGTACGCGCCGATGATCATATCCTGCGTAGGCGACATGACGGATTTACCGTCAGCCAGCTTCAGAATATTGTTTGCAGACAACATCAAAAATCTCGCTTCCGCCTGCGCTTCTACGCTCAGAGGAAGATGCACAGCCATCTGGTCGCCGTCGAAGTCGGCATTGAAAGGACCGCAGACAAGGGGCGAGATCTTAATCGCACGCCCTTCGATCAGTACGGGCTCGAACGCCTGAATGGACAGACGGTGCAGCGTAGGCGCACGGTTCAAAAGTACGGGGTGGTCTTTGATAACGTCCTCGAGAACGTTCCAAACCATATCCTTCGCCTTTTCCACGGCGCGCTTCGCCGTCTTGATGTTGTGACATTGGCCGCTTTCAACCAATCTCTTCATAATGAAGGGTTTGAACAGCTCGATCGCCATTTCTTTGGGCAGACCGCACTGGTAGATCTTCAGTTCGGGACCGACGACGATAACCGAACGACCGGAATAGTCGACACGCTTACCGAGCAGGTTCTGACGGAAACGACCCTGTTTACCGCGGAGCATTGCGGACAGCGATTTCAGATCGCGGTTGGAAGGCCCGGAAAGCGCTTTGCCGCGACGACCGTTGTCGATCAACGCGTCTACCGCTTCCTGCAACATACGTTTTTCGTTTTTGATGATCATATCGGGCGCGCCGATCTCCATCATCTTCTTCAAACGATTGTTACGGTTGATAACGCGGCGGTACAGATCATTAAGGTCGGACGTTGCAAATCTGCCGCCGTCCAACTGTACCATGGGACGGATATCAGGCGGGATAACGGGAAGCACCGTCAGGATCATCCATTCGGGACGGTTACCGCTCTTTCTGAACGATTCGATGACCTCCAAACGCTTGATCGCCTTGATCGCCTTTTGACCGGGACCCTTTTGGCTGTTTTGCGATTCTTCCAACGCCTTCTTGCACTCGTCGCTTTCCTTTTCAAGATCCACCGCCATCAGCAGTTCCCGAATGGATTCGGCGCCCATACCGACTTTGAGCCCCGTCTGCGAAGAATCACCGTATTTTTCTTCAAATTCGCGAAGCTGTTTATCGGTGATGACCTGTTTATACTCCAGCTCGTGAATGTTACCCGGATCGAGAACGACGTAGGAAGCAAAGTAGATGACCTGTTCCAACTGTTTCGGGCCCATGTTGAGAAGCAGGCCGATCTTGGAAGGTACGCCCTTGAAATACCAAATATGGGATACGGGGGCAGCCAGCTCGATATGACCCATTCTCTCACGTCTTACCTTCGAACGGGTAATTTCTACGCCGCACTTTTCACAGACGTGACCTTTGTATTTGACTCTTTTATATTTACCGCAATGACATTCCCAATCCTTCATCGGCCCGATGATCTTTTCGCAGAAAAGACCGTCCCTTTCGGGTTTCTGGGTACGGTAGTTGATGGTCTCCGGCTTGGTTACCTCGCCAAACGACCATTCTCTGATTTTTTCGGGAGATGCAATGCTGATCTGAATAGAATTGAAATCGTTTAATTCGTACATAGTAATCTCTCCTTATTCCTCATCGTCGAACAACGAAGCGTCGTCTTCGTCGTCATCATCGTCGAACAGCTTGCCGAAGCCGAAATCATCGTCCTCGTCTTCAAAATTGTCATCGCCGTCCGCGCCGCTGTAATCGAAATCGTCGTCCTCGTCTTCTTCGTCCTCGAAGATGGATTTAACGCCGAATTCGTCCTCGTCCTCTTCATCGTCGTCGACGCTGAAGTCGATCTCTTCAAGCTCTTCGTCTTTGAGGCTGTCTCTGCGGCTACGCTCGGTATCTGCCAGATCCTCCTCTTCTTCCACTTCGCGAATGACGAGTTCGTCGCCCGATTCGGTCAGAACCTTGACGTCCAAAGCCAAGCTCTGCAATTCCTTCAAAAGGACCTTGAATGCTTCGGGGATACCCGGCTCGGAGATGTTTTCACCGCGAACGATAGATTCGTACGTCTTCACACGACCTACGATATCGTCCGATTTAACGGTCAGGATCTCTTGCAAAATGTGCGCCGCGCCGTATGCTTCCAATGCCCAGACTTCCATTTCACCGAAACGCTGGCCGCCGAACTGCGCTTTACCGCCGAGAGGCTGTTGCGTAACAAGCGAATAAGGACCGATCGCACGAGCGTGGATCTTGTCGTCGACAAGGTGGATAAGTTTGATCATATACTGCACGCCGATGGTAACGCGGTTTTCAAAAGGTTCGCCCGTTCTGCCGTCGAATACCTGGAACTTACCGTCTACTTTACCGTCGGGGTTGAGCAGATTGTTTTCGCGGAACATCGTTTCAAGATCTTTTTCCGTCGCGCCGTCGAATACGGGCGTCGCGATCTTCCAGCCCAACTGCTTACATACGTAGCCGAGGTGGACTTCCAAAACCTGACCGATGTTCATACGCGAAGGAACGCCGAGGGGGTTGAGCAAGATTTGCAAAGGCGTACCGTCTGCAAGGAAAGGCATATCCGCTTGCGAAAGCACGCGGGAGATGACGCCCTTATTACCGTGACGACCTGCCATCTTGTCCCCGACCTGGATCTTACGCTTCTGCGCGATATATACGCGTACAAGCTTGTTGACGCCGGGTTCCAGCTCGTCCTTGTTCTCTCTCGTGAACACTTTAACGTCTACGACGACGCCGCCTTCGCCGTGAGGAACCTTCAAGGACGTATCACGCACTTCTCTCGACTTTTCGCCGAAGATCGCGCGGAGCAGTCTTTCTTCGGGCGTAAGTTCTGCTTCGCCCTTCGGGGAAACTTTACCGACGAGGATATCTCCGCTTTGGATTTCCGCACCGATTCGAATGATACCGTCTTCGTCGAGATCTTTCAAAGCGTCGTCACCGACGTTGGGAATATCACGCGTGATCTCTTCGGGACCGAGCTTGGTATCTCTCGCTTCCGTTTCGTATTCTTCGATGTGGATAGACGTGAATACGTCGTCCTGCACCAATTTCTCGGACAGCAAAATTGCGTCCTCGTAGTTATAGCCTTCCCATTCCATATAGCCGATGAGAATGTTTTTACCGAGCGCAAGCTCGCCGTTGTTGGTCGAAGGACCGTCGGCGATGATCTCGCCCTTGAACACTCTGTCGCCCGTGGAAACGATGGGACGCTGGTTAAGACAGGTACCTGCGTTGGAACGCTCGAATTTCTTCAAAGGATAATCGCGAAGGGTACCGTCGTCCTCTTTAATACGGATGAGATTGGACGAGCAACCGACGACGACGCCCGCTTCTTTTGCGGTGACGATAACGCCGGAATACTGCGCAATAGAGCTTTCAATACCCGTCGCAACGATCGCGGATTCCGTCTTGAGCAGAGGAACTGCCTGACGTTGCATGTTCGAGCCCATGAGGGCACGGTTGGTATCGTCGTTTTCCAGGAAAGGAATCAGCGCTGCCGCGACGGAGACGAGCTGTTTGGGCGATACGTCCATGTAGTCCATCTTTTCGCGGGGCATCTCCGTAATATCGTTCTTATGACGGCAGCCGACGCGCTCGTTGACGAACTTGCCCTCTTCGTCGAGGGGTTCGTTTGCCTGTGCGACGATATATTTATCTTCTTCGTCTGCGGTGAGGTAGTCAACGTGCTTGGTAACGATACCGGTCGCCTTGTCCACGCGACGGTACGGGCTCATGATGAAGCCGTATTCGTTTACCTTCGCAAAAGTAGCAAGCGACGTGATAAGACCGATGTTCTGACCTTCGGGGGTTTCGATAGGACACATACGGCCATAGTGCGTATGGTGGATATCTCGGACTTCGAAAGTCGCGCGGTCTCTGTTCAGACCGCCGGGACCGAGCGCAGAAAGCTTACGCTTGTGCGTGAGCTCGGCAATAGGGTTGGTCTGGTCCATGAACTGGGACAGCTGAGAGGATCCGAAAAATTCGCGAATGACCGCGGAAACGGGTCTGATATTGATAAGCGCGGACGGCGTGATCTCCATGGGATCCTGCGTCGCCATTCTTTCTTTGATCAATCTTTCCAGACGAGCGATACCGACGCGGAGCTGGTTTTGAAGCAGTTCCCCTACCGAACGCACACGACGGTTGCCGAGGTGGTCGATATTGTCGATGGTACCAATGCCGTATTTAAGGTCGAGGTTGGTGGAAATGGACGCGACGATATCGTCTACCGTAACGTGCTTATGGCAAAGCTTGTCGATAAGCGGACGCATTTCCTTCTTCTGCGCCTTTGTGGGAACGGGATGCTCGCTACCGAGGATCTCGTGAAACAACTTACAAGCCGCAACAAACTTACGACGGTTGTCACGTCTCTTTTCCCTGTTCTTCTTTTCTTCGGGCTTTTCATCCGGCTCTTCGGGTTTTTCGTGCGTATAGTAAAGCGCGTCGATATCGTCGACGTATTTTTCCGCAACCTCTTCCACGGTCAGATTTGCACATTCCTCTGCGATCAATTTGGAAAATTTGTAGTTGGGATAATAAACGGTGGGAAGCAGACCGAAATCTTTCGCTCTCGCCTGTACGGGGATGTCGGAAATTGCCGAAAAGTCCACCGTATTGTTCGCGATGATCTTATGACGGATCTCGCCGTCCTCGGGGTCGTCCACAAGTACGAACAGCTCGTTCACACCGCAGTTCTGGATCTCTTTCGCTTTCGTTTCGGAGATCTTTTCCCCTGCCTGCGCAAGGATCTCGCCCGTTTCGGGATTCACGACCGCATCTGCGACTCTGCAACCGGGCAAACGGTATGCAAGGTTGAGCTTCTTATTATATTTGTATCTGCCCACTTTTGCGATATCGTAACGGCGGGGATCGAAGAACAAATTGAAAAGGTGCGCTCTTACGGAATCTTCCGTGGGCGCTTCACCGGGACGGAGACGACGATACAGCTCGTACAAACCGTCCGATTCGCTCTTTGCCGTATCTTTTGCAAGCGTAGAAGCAATGATCTTATCGCCGGGGAACAGATCCTCGATCGCGCGATTGGACCCGAAGCCGAGCGCACGCAACAGCACCGTGATACAAAGCTTTTTCTTTCTGTCCACACGCACGTAAAGGGCGTCCTGCGAGTCCTGTTCGAGCTCGAGCCACGCGCCGCGGTTAGGCATAACAGTGGTCGCGAACATTTCTTTACCCGTCTTATCCTTGCTGGACGCGTTGTAAACGCCGGGCGAACGAACGAGCTGGGAAACGATAACACGCTCCGCACCGTTGATGATAAACGCACCGTTTTCGGTCATCAAAGGCAGATCGCCCATGAATACTTCCTGATCGAGTACTTCGTTTTTCACCTTGTTGACAAGGCGGACCTTGACGCGAAGGGGAAGCGCATACGTAGCGTCGCGCGTACGACATTCTTTTTCGTCGTACTTGGGTTTATCGCCAAATCTGTGCTCTAAGAAATAGAGCTCAAAATGGTCGGAGTAGTCGGTGATCGGAGAAAAGTCCTCGAACACCTCGCTGATACCCTCTTCGATGAAGGTATTGTAGCTGTCTTTCTGGATTTCAACGAGATCGGGAATGTCGATAACTTCGTTGATCTTACCGAATTTTCTTCGTTCGGTCTTGCCATACTTTTGAATAGGTAAATCCATCTGTTGGTTTTGCTCCTTACAAATTTTTTAGGCGATCTACCGAGTATATCTTTTCATCGATAAAAATCGAAATTTTGTCTTGATTTGGAATTTTCGTATTTTTATGCTTTACATTTCGCCCCGTTTGCGGTATAATGTATACGACAAGCGGTTTTCAAAGGTCGTTTTCCGACGTTTTTTTCGGAGAGTTTTCCGCTCAAAAATCCGTCGTCAAGCGGCATTACGCCATGATAAGCATAATGATACATTATCTAATTATATCCGATGTTTTGGAAGATGTCAAGCGATTTTGAAAGCGATTTTTATTTTTTTGCGTTTTTTTTACAAACGGCGGTAAAACTGTCCGTATCCTCGTGTATAAAGCCCATGTATAAAGGAGAAAACATATGCGTATCGATAAATTTTTAAAGGTCTCCCGCATCCTTAAACGCCGTACGGTGGCACAAGAAGCGTGCGACGAAGAAAAAGTGCTGATCAACGGCAAAGCGGCGAAGCCTTCGACCGCCGTCAAGATCGGCGACGTCATCGAGGTGCTGTACGCCTCGGGCAGCCTCAAGGTCCGCGTTCTCAACGTTAAGGAAACGGTCAAAAAGGAGGAAGCGTCGTCCTTATACGAGGTAGTCTTATGACTTCCTCATATTCCGTCTGCGCCATCATCTGCGCCGCAGGAAAAGGTCAACGCGCAGGTTTTGATACAAACAAGATGTTTATCCCCATCCAACCTATAGGAGAATCGGCTTTTTCCCGTGTTCTCCGCGCCTTTGCCATTCCTGCGATTGACGAAATTATTATATCCGTTTCCCCGCAGGACAAACCCATAATCGAATCCTTTTTCTGCAACGGCGACGACCGTATCGCGATCGTTGAAGGCGGCGAGGACAGATCACATTCCGTTTATAATGCGTTAAAAGCGGCGAAATCGGACATCGTTCTCATCCACGACGGCGCGCGTCCGTACGTAACGCAAAAGGTCATCGAGGATTGTATCCACAGCGTCAAGACGTATGGCAGCGGCGTATGCAGTATCCCCTGCCGCGACACGATCGCCACCGTCAAGGACGGAAAGATCGTTAATACGCCTCCGCGCGACAGTTTAGCGCAAATTCAAACCCCACAGGGCTTTTTCCGCGAAAACATACTCTACGCCTACGAACGCGCCTTCGAGCTGAACGATCGGACGTACACGGACGATTCTTCCGTGTTCGCGCGGTTTTGCGGCGCTCCCCGGCTTTGCACGGGTGCGCGCGATAATATAAAGCTGACGTACGCCGAAGATTTTTCCGACCGCTACGCCCGTTGCGGGTACGGCGTGGACACCCACGCGTTCGGTAAACCGCAGGACCACATCGTATTAGCGGGCGTGAAGATCCCCTCCGAAAGCGGCCTGATCGCGCACAGCGACGGCGACGTACTTGTTCACGCAGTCATGGACGCGTTACTGTCGGCGGCGGGCCTTCGCGATATCGGGTATTATTTTCCCGACACGGACGAAGAATGGAAAAACGCCGATTCGATGCAGATGCTGGCGACGGTCGTTAAAATGCTTCGTGAACAGAGCTTTTCGGTCAAAAACCTGTCGGTGGCGATACAGGCGGAAAAACCCCGTTTGGCGAAATATATAGAAGAAATGCGGAATGGATTGTCCGCCGTTCTCCACGTCGATCCGATAACGATAGGCATCGCCGCGGGCACAAACGAAGGTCTTGGCTACGTCGGCGAAGGCAAGGGTATCACCGTCCACGCTTACGTATTGTTGTCACGATAAAATAAACCTCAACGCATACCTGCTACCCTCGTTTTTATTTTTTCAGCGAATCAATCCTCCAAATCAATCTTTATAAGGAGAACCTATGGCACCCAAAACCAAAACCCCTACTAGCCAATTCGTTTGTTCTTCATGCGGTTACGTCGCGGCAAAATGGCTGGGAAAATGCCCCGATTGCGGCAATTTCAACACCATGCAGGAAGAACTTGTCCGCGTAGTAGAAACACCCAAGCTCGACAACCGACGCGGCGTTTCCGATATCAAGACCCGTGCCCTGCCCCTCTCTAGGATCGGTTATGAAAAATTCGACCGCGTGAAAAGCGGCATTTCCGAATTCGACACCGTGCTCGGCGGCGGCATCGTCCGCGGTTCGCTCGTATTGCTCGGCGGCGATCCCGGCATCGGGAAGTCTACTCTTTTAACACAAGTCTCCGCGCATCTTGCGCAGACCCAATCGGTGCCTACCCTCTACGTTTCCGCCGAGGAAAGCTGTTCGCAGGTCAAAATGCGTTGCGAACGGTTGGGGTTAAATTCGGATAATCTTTTGCTGTTAAACGAAACCTGTTTGGAAGATATCGAAGCCAACCTCGGCGATTGTAAATTTGTCGTGATTGATTCCGTACAGGCGATATACACGGAAGCGTTGTCCTCAGCCGCCGGCTCTGTCGGACAGGTACGTGAATGTGCGGCGAAGCTGATGCGCATCGCAAAATCGCAAAATATTACTTTCTTTATCATCGGACACGTGACGAAGGAAGGCTCGTTGGCGGGGCCAAAAGTTCTCGAGCATATTATGGACACGGTGTTATATTTCGAAGGACAACAGGAGGACAATTACAAGCTTCTCCGCGCGGTGAAAAACCGCTTCGGGTCGGCGCAGGAGGTCGGCGTATTCGAGATGACGGACACGGGCATTAAAAGCGTGAACGACTACGCGGATATTTTCCTTTCGGAAACGCGCGGCGTGGCGGCAGGTTCTTCCGTCACCCCCTCCGAAAGCGGCAACCGCTGCATGAACGTCGAGATCCAGACGCTTATTTCAAAAACGCCTTACGGACAGCCCCGCAGAATGAGTCTCGGCGTCGACTATAATAAATTAGTCGTGTTAATCGCGGTGCTGGAAAAGCGTTGCGGTATCCCCTTCTGGTCGTCGGACGTATATATCAATGCCATGGGCGGCATCAAGCTGGACGAGCCGTCCGTCGACCTCGCCATCTGCGCCGCGCTCGCTTCGGCGGCAAGCGATACCCCCATCGATAAATATACCGCGCTATTCGGTGAAGTCGGTTTAACAGGCGAGATCAGACCTGTCACCTACGCCGACAAGCGGGTGAACGAATGTATCAAAACAGGGTTCAAACGAGTGATCCTGCCCGCCAAAAACATGAAAGCGTGTGAAAAATATAAAGGAAAGATCGAACTTGTTCCCGTCCAATACGTCGGGCAAATGATCAAGGCGCTCGGCTTGCGTCGCGAGTGACGGATGCCCCTAAATAAAGTCTTTATACCAATAAAAACGATAGCCGAATACTCTTTAAAAAACTTTCCTCAAAAGCCTTGCTTTTTGAGGATTTTTATTGTATAATAGTATTACAAACATTGAGAAGTATCTTAACCAAAAAAAACATAAAACAACCGAGGAGCCGTTATGAAAAAGCAATCCAAACGATTCGATATGTACCGCAAGCCCAACAAGCCAAAATGGTATTTAAAGCTCGTCGAATACGTCGCGGCGCCCTTTTATATGCTGTTTTGCAACGGCCACGTCAAAACGGACAAAGCCGTGCGCAAACTGAAAGGTCCGTACCTGATCTTGTCCACCCATGCGTCGTTTATGGATTTTCCCATGCTTGTTAAAGGTCTGATGCCCCGCACAACGGGCTGGGTCATGTCCGTCGAAGAATTCCGCCGCGGCGATTGGCTGATGTACGGCATCGGCGGTATTCCCAAACGCAAGTTCACCCATGACGTCGTGACGGCGAAACATATATTGCGGTATCTGCACAAACAGAAACATTCCTGCGCGCTCTACCCCGAAGCAAGATTCTCGCTTGCCGGCATCAACGAACGCCTCGACGACGCACTCGGCAAGCTTTGCAAACACGCAAAGGTGCCCGTCGTAATGTTCAAGGCGTACGGAAACTTTATCAATTCGCCCCAGTGGAGCAAGCATCCCTATCGCGGCATTCGTCAGGAAGCGCATCTGTACGTATTGTTCACTCCCGAAGAGCTGGAACGACTGTCCGCCGACGAGATCCAAGCTCGGATCGAAAAAGCGTTTGAACGAGACGAATACGAATGGCAGGTGGAAAAAGGTTACCATATCAAATGCAAACAGCGCGCGGACGGACTGTACCATATTCTTTACAAATGTCCTGCTTGTAATACGGAATTTAAAACCAAAAGCGCAGGTATCCACCTTTGGTGTGGAGAATGTGGCGCGAAATGGGAAATGGATACTCTCAGCCGCTTAAAGGGCGTCAATACGGACGCGGGCTTTTCGCATATCCCCGACTGGTATCGCTGGGAGCGCGAGGAGGTCAGAAAAGAGGTCGTCGCAGGCACGTACCGTTTCGAGGACGACGTGCGCGTAGAGGAATATTATTCGACAAGGGTCGGTTTTTTGGACGTCGGCAACGCCCACGTGGTACACGACGAAAACGGCTTCACTTTCGACGGCACGGTGAACGGTCAGCTGTTTACATTGAACAAGCCCGTGTCCTCTATGTACTCCGTACATATTGAATACGATTTCTTAAAACGCGGCGACGCTTTCGATATCGCTACCAATGAAACTTCTTATTTTATGTTCCTGAAAAATGCGCCCAACTATCTCACCAAGATGCATTTTGCGCAGGAAGAATTGTATGACCATTACGTAAGAAATAAAAATAAATAATTCAGGCGACCGCAACGGTCGCCTGAATTATTTCAACGCAGACATGGTATGCCGAAAATCGGTGAATTGCTACGCAATTCGTTGCGGCTTTGATTTAAACGTTTGGCGTCAAGAGGCGTAGCCTCATGCAAGCTTTTAAGGGCGAATAGCCCTTAACACGGCTGATATTAATATGAGATACGCTCTATACACAAGCCCCCTGTCTCGACAATATCAAGACGCCCCCTTAAAACAAGGGGGCAAGGTTTGATCGGTATAACGGGGCTGAATACATCCCATAGGCGAGTCTTCCCTTATGAGTGGAATTTGTATATTTTTCTTTATTTAAAGCAACGTTGCCAACAGTTCGTCTCTGCTCTTTGCCGAAAGGTAAACAGGCGGCACGTCGAACAGCGTTTTACAGCCGCAAACGCCCTCCTTATTCAAACGGTACACCGCCCGCGCGCAAGCCACCAACACCGACGCGGTAAATTCCGCATTCGAATCCAGCTTCAACGAATATTCAATCACGTGCTTGTTTTCACCGTTCAACCCCGTTGCACCACTGCGGATGACCACGCCGCCGTGCGGCAATCTGCTGTGCTTTTCCTTCAATTCCTCCAAGGAAATGAAATGCACGGTCGTGTTGTAATCGGAGAAGTAATTCGGCATCGTCTTGATCTCGCGTTCGATTCGCGCTTTATCAGCACCCTCCGCCGCTACGACAAAACACTCCCTTTCGTGCTTTTCGCGGGTCGTCAGCGCGGGATTTTCGCCGCTGCGAACCGCCGCCACTGCCGCTTCTACAGGGATCGTGTACTGTTTCGCATCCAAGACGCCCTCGATACGACGAATCGCGTCTGAATGTCCCTGACTGACGCCTTTGCCCCAAAAGGTGTAATCTTTTCCCTCGGGCAACGCCGAACCTGCGTACAGCCTTGCAAGCGAAAACATTCCCGGGTCCCAGCCCGCAGAGATGAGCGCCGTTTTTCCCGCCTTTTCAGCCGCCGCCTGTACCGCCGCGACGTGCTGCGGGATCTTCGCGTGCGTATCAAAGCTGTCCACTACGTTAAACCATTGCGCCAACGCGGGCGTTTGCTTGGGCAGATCGGTCGCGCTACCGCCGCAAAGGATCATCACGTCGATCTTATCCTGCATTTTTTCCACTTCCGCCACCGAAAATACGGGAAGCCCCGTAACCGTTTCCAAAGCCTTAGGATCGCGACGGGTAAACACACCCACCGCGGTCATATCGGGATTTTGGCGAAGCGCCAGCTCTACCCCACGACCAAGATTGCCGTAACCGTAAATGCCAATTCGGATACTCATTTTTTACCTCGCAAAAAACTTTATTTACCTTCTTATTATACCATATGCACCCTAAAATTTTCAAGCGCCTAAGCGTATAAAATTCCCAAAAATTTTTACAATTTTTTATAGCAGTTATTAGATTTTCTTATAAACAAAAATCAGCCGTGCAGGCTGATTTTTCTTTTATATCAATACATTTCCACGTATGCGTCGCGTTCTGCACCGACGGATACGTATTTGATCTTGCAACCGCAAGCTTCTTCCAGATATTTCACGTATGCCAAAGCCTCCGCGGGCAAATCTTCTTTCTTGCGGCACTTGGAAATGTCGCAGTTCCAACCCTTTACGGTCTTGAATACGGGCTTGCATTCGTCCAGAACGTCCACAAACGGGAACTCGTGAATGATCTCTCCGTTCAATTCGTAAGCCACACAAACCTCGATCTCTTCATACGCGGACAAAACGTCCATTTTGGTGAGAGCGATCTCGGTCGCCCCTTGACAGCGAATACCGTAACGGGAAGCAACGATATCGAACGGACCGACACGACGGGGTCTGCCCGTAGCCGCGCCGTATTCGCCGCCCAGATCACGCAATTTTTTCGCTTTTTCATCAAAATACTCTGCCGTGAACGGACCTTCGCCCACACAGGTCGAATACGCTTTCATTATCCCAACGGAATTATCCAGTTGCAACTGCGGCACGCCTGCGCCGATGGGCGCGTACGCCGCGATCGTCGACGACGAGGAAGTATAGGGGTGGATACCGAAATCGATATCGCGCATTGCGCCAAGCTGCGCTTCGAACATGATGTTCTTGCCCGCCGCGTTCGCTTCTGTCAAATACAAACCGACGTCACAAACAAACGGAGCAAGCGCCTTGCCGAATTCTTCAAAATATGCGATGATGTCTTCCGTTTTGACGGGTTCTGCATGATAGCCGCCGACAACGGTAAGGTTTTTCCATTCTACGATATCCGCAACGCGCTTGTACAGGTGATCAGTGTTGAGCAATTCACCCATGCGGAAAGCTTTTTTATAGTATTTATCCGCGTAAACGGGTGCAATGCCGCGACGGGTCGAACCGAATTTTTTACCTGCCAAACGATCTTCTTCCAAACAATCCTGCAAAACATTATAGGGCATAGTAATGACCGCGCGATCGGAAATTTTCAGGTTTTCGGGCGTGATCTTGACGCCTGCCGCCTGCAATTTTGCCATTTCTCCGCAAAGGTGCTTGATATCGATGACCATACCGGGTCCCATAACGTTGACAACGTTCTCACGCAGGATCCCCGAGGGAAGGAGATTGAGAATAAATTTCCCACGCTCGTTGATAACGGTGTGACCGGCATTGTTGCCGCCTTGATAACGGCAAACGATGTCGAATTTCTCGCTGAGAAGGTCGACCATTCTACCCTTGCCTTCGTCGCCCCAGTTGATACCGCAAATAGATGTAAGCATAATATATACGTTCTCCTTTGGTTTTATCCGGTTTAACGTACATTGAAAACGCAAAAAAACCGAGCCTTTTAACCCCTTTCGGTCAAAAACGCCCTTCAGCCTTTCGATTGTACGCTTTATTATAACCCATTTTTGCACATATGTCAAGTGTAATACCACCCTTCAAGCGTTTTTGTCAAAATTTCATCGAATATCCCTGTGGAATAAAAAAGTGAATTGACGGCTTTGCGGTCGTGAATTGCGCCTGCGCCAGCGTTCCGTTGGGCCATGTTGAAAGTCAAGGAACTCCGTTCCTTGTCAGGGTACAGGGGCGGAGGCCCTTGCCGAGATGCGGAGCAGAGCTCCGCGAAAGTAGTCCCAAGAAAGCAACCGATAGGTTGCGCCCCACGCCGATAGGCGTTGCGGAAAGCGAAGCTTTCGTGAATTGCATACCTGTGGTATGCGTTGCAGCAGAAATTAGAAAAGCCTTCCCCTTTGAGGGGAAGGTGTTGAGCGTATGCGAAACGGATGAGGTGGCGTAATCTTGGTTCTATAATAAATGTTGTGGTGTCGTAAAAAGTCACAACATTTGACAAAGAGCCTTAAGGAAAAAGAACTATCCGAAAGGTTCGGATAGTTCCCGTCTGTGTATGAGCGACAAAAAGATATTTCCACTATTTCGGTATAGATTTAAACCTATGTGCTTATCTGGCAGTCCGCGCCGTCCTTGTAAACCGACACAGAGATCAGACAAGCATCCGCCGCTTTTAATGTGTTGTTATTCACCTGCACGCTGCCCGTAAACCACGCATAAGTGGTTGAGCAAAGGCAGATGATACAAACCAAAATACCGAGAATAGAGGTTAAAACAAGGCGTGCAAACGCTTTGTCCGACAGCTTTTCATTATTCTGTTTTTTCATAGCGTTTGCACCTCCTAAGAAGCTATTTTTTCTAATTGCCACCCAAGCCCCGTGGGGCTTGGGTGGGTTTTTAAACCAAAAAACGGTTTATTTTACAGTTGCATTTGCAATAGTACCGCTAGTTACAAGAGTAGCGAGATTGTCTGCGGTAAGAGCCACACCGCCAATGGTGCAGTTCTCAAAGGTAACTTGACCTAAAGCCTCAACCGCAAAGCCTGCCTCAAATGCACAGTTCTTAAAAGTAGTAGGACCGTAAGGACGGCAGTATGCATAGCCACTGCCTTCACCAAAGTTGCAGTTGGTATAAACAACTTCCTTGTGAACATCAGAATGGCTGGTCCAACCGTTCAAGGTAGAGTTGCTGATGTATACACCGTAATCCTTGCTACCGCCATCGGAGTTGAAGGTATAAACAGTGCCATCAATAATAACGTTGTCAATATAAACGTCAGCAGTTGCACTACCCATGAAAATACCGCGCATACCGCTGTTAATGGTCAGGTTCTTGATGGTGCCACCAGTGGTGTGCACAGCAGAATCCCAAGTTCCCCAGTTGTTGATTCCCAGAGAATATCCATTGCCGTCAAGGACACTACCCTTAACAGAAACGCCGGTTGCACCGTAGCCACTGTTAGCAGTAGTTTCGCTCGAATTAAAATTCATATTGCCGGAAAGAACTACGTTCTCTCCTTTGGCAAGAGCAGTATCAAGATCGGTAGCGTTCTTTACCTGAGTCACCGAAACCGCATCACTGCCGTCAGCCGCCTCACCGAGAACCTTAACTTCGTAACCATATGCAGAGGTCTGAGCAGCATAAACTCTGGCAGCTACAGTTGTATTCTTAACGTAAATGGTAATGCCGGTTGCGTCACCGTTATCGGAATGAGTTGCAAACTGACTGCTGGTAAAGGTTACATCATCACCGAGGAGATAGATGCTGGTAAGATTGGGGCAAGAACGGAATGCGTTGTTATCAAATGCTACGTTACCATCTACCGTAACAGTAGTAAGGTTAGCCATATCTCTGAACGCGCCCTCGTCAATCACTTGAACGTTTGCAGGAAGTTTAAGTTCAGACATACCCGTTTGTCTAAACGCCTGCTCACCTATGTATTCGAGAGTAGAAGGGAAATTGATCGACGTAAGAGTTTTCATATTGATCGCTCTTGCGTTGATTTCTTTAACACCCTCAGGAAGAGTAATGCTCTCAACAGGAGAGTACTTACTGAATACCGGTCCATTGGTATCGCCCTTATCTTTAGAAGTACCAATAATGGTTACACCATTCGGTACCGTAAAGCTTGAACCTACGTTGCCGTAAGGAACGCTCGCAAGCACAACATTACCATCAATGGTATAATGGTAGGTGTTTCCGTCGATAACCTGAACGTCCATGTCGGGGATTTCGATATCATCATAGTTTTCATCAAAGGCATCTTTCTCTACATTGTCCTGAGTTGCCATCAAAACGATGGAGAAGTTCGTACCAATGGAAAGATTCTGATACTCGTTTCCTGCATCCTCTCTCATCTTGAGAGCGATAGTAACGGTCTTAACGCTTTCAATCTCTTCGGTACTTTCATCCTCTGCAAGAAGAGAGCCGTAAGCAGCACCATCAGGATCATCGATCATCTGACGGAGCGTTCCAACGGGAGTCAATGCTGCCAGAGAATCGCGGGTTGCAATCTGTGCGGGATCAACGAAATAAACGTCAATAACATCTGCCAACTCGGAAACTTCGCCATTGGGAGCGATTGCGAGCTCATACTTCAATGCAAGCGTGCCCACGTTAGCAATTTTGATGTGGCGAGCTTCTACGTAGCCGGGTTCCCAAAGCTCGCTATTAAATATCGCACCCTGGGAAGCATCCTTCCAATTAGCAGAAGAAGGATCTTCGGTTCCCTTTGCCCAGTACATCTCAACGTCGAGAGTACCGGTCTGAATGATGTTGTTCGCAGAGGTTACGGAGTCCGTAAACCAAGCAAACGTCGTGCCTACGAGCATCGAGCCGCACAGTG
>JBGVRF010000107.1:0-2160 GCA_045128175.1 Candidatus Scatosoma sp. | reverse complement strand
AATACTACTTCTTCGAGGATAATTTCACGAAGGCTGACCGTTACGAATCGCTCACCCAATATGCCGGTGGTTATGCATACAACGGTACGGTAGATACTTCGGACGAGCATAACTATAAATTTACGCCCAACAAGATGGACATCGACGGGTTCATTGCTGAAATGAACGGTTATATCGCTGAGGTTTCGGGATGCGAAGTGATCGGTAACAAAGCGACGAGTTACGGTAAGAATTACGTCAATGCCGACGAGAGCGTGAACTATGGTAATTTCGTTTACTATTCGGGTAAAGTGCAGGGGCTGGAAGGCGAGACGAACGCAAACTATTTCAATTCCGAAAGTACACAATATAAGGTCGTTTCCGCAGTGAACGAGATCATGTTTGCGTACAGTACGGATACGGGATGTTTGAACACCTATATGGGCTATGCGGTTTCGCCCTATAAGACCAGCTTTGTTTCTGAATTCGAATACGCAGCACAGGAAGCGGTGAAAGGCGGCGTAGGTTCGATCGTTGTTTGCGCGACCGATTACGGTTGGCACATCATCTACTGTTCGTTTGTATACGACGCGCCTGAAGGTGAAAACGGAGGCGACGTTTATGGCGGTTACAAAGCGGCGGACAAAGACGTTAAAGGTACTTTCTCTAATCTCTTCTACGAATCGCTGAAGGCAACCTCCGCAAGCAACCACGCAAGCGAAGTAGAAAGCTCCGTTCTGAACAAATACAATAACGATATTTCCGTGACGCTGTACACGTCGAGATATCAAGATCTGTTGGATATGGACAACGCTTGATCGATATCGCGGGGTAATTGAATGAAAGAGACCCGACTGTTTCGGCAGTCGGGTTTTTTAAGGAAAAATGAAAAGGAGTAAAAAAGGGTGTAGCCTGTTTTATGAAACAAAGGATCCATTTATCCGAACATTTTAATTATAAAAAGTTGATAAAATTTGTTATGCCGTCCGTTATTATGATGGTGTTTATCTCGGTGTATGGCATTGTGGACGGTTTTTTTGTGTCTAATTTTGCGGGTGAGCTCCCGTTTGCTGCGCTCAACCTCATTTATCCGCTTGTCATGATCCTGGGCTCGGTCGGTTTTATGCTCGGTACGGGCGGCAATGCATACGTTTCCAAAACGCTCGGCGAAGGGGATACCGAGCGGGCGAACAGAGTATTTTCCATGCTCGTGTATACGACGGTCGTTTTGGGTGTATGCCTTTCCGTTGTGGGGATCCTATTCGCTCGGCCAGTTGCAGAGCTGTTCGCCTCAACGGAAAAGAATATGACGCCCGAAGCTAAGGCAGAGCTGATCGATTATTGCATCGTATATGCGCGGATAATTCTTGCCGCGTTGCCTGCGTTTATGTTGCAAAATGCCTTTCAGGGCTTTTTTGTAACGGCGGAAAAGCCTCGTTTGGGATTATACGTCACGGTCGCGGCAGGTTTCGGAAACATACTCTTCGATACGCTGTTCGTTGCGGTATTCAAATGGGGGCTCGTCGGTGCGGCGGCGGCAACGGCGCTCAACCAAATCATCGGCGGGGTATTGCCGCTTATCTATTTTGCGCGGAAAAACGACAGCCTGCTTCGGCTGGGAAAGACCCGTTTTGACGTAAAAGTGTTTGGGAGCGTTTGCTTGAACGGTTTATCCGAGCTGATGACGAACATTTCTCTTTCCGTGGTCACCATTCTTTACAATGCGCAGTTGATGAAATATCTCGGCATCGAAGGGGTATCTGCATATGGGATCATGCTGTATATCGGCTTTATCTTCGTAGGAGTGTTTATCGGTTATGCAGTGGGTGTTTCGCCGGTGATCGGCTTCCATTACGGCTCCGATAATCGTAGAGAATTAAAAAATATTTTTCAAAAAAGCTTGACGCTTATTACGTTGACGGGAATAATAATGACGGTGGTTGCGTTTTTGTTTGCTCAACCGTTGTCGAGGATCTTTGTGCGGGAGGAGGTATTGCTGGCTTTGACGACGCACGGTCTACGCATCTACGTGTTCAGTTTTGTGTTGTGCGGTTTCAATATTTTCGGTTCTTCCTTTTTCACGGCGTTGTCTAACGGTCCGCTCTCCTTGTTGATTTCTTTTTTCAGAACTTTTTTGTGTCAGATCGCTACGATCCTGCTCCTGCCAGAGTTGATGGGATC
>JBGVRF010000106.1:0-6668 GCA_045128175.1 Candidatus Scatosoma sp. | reverse complement strand
GCCGAAGCTGACCTGATCGCCGACCGTCTTACCGGGGGCGGGAATGATACGCACCGCCGTCGTCTTGTTGTTGATCATACCGATCGCCGCTTCGTCGGCAATCATTGCCGCGATCGTCGTTGCGGGCGTATCGCCGGGGATCGCGATCATATCCAAGCCCACACTGCAAACGCAGGTCATCGCTTCCAGCTTATCCAATGTGTTATTTCCCTTTTCTGCCGCACGGATCATACCGATATCCTCGGACACGGGAATAAACGCGCCCGACAGTCCACCAACGCGCGAAGAGGCCATGACTCCGCCCTTTTTTACGGCGTCGTTCAACATCGCCAACGCGGCCGTCGTACCGTGACCGCCGACACATTCGATCCCCAGCTCTTCCAGGATCTGCGCGACCGAATCCCCCATTGCGGGAGTGGGAGCCAACGAAAGATCGACGATACCAAATTGCGCGTTCAGACGTTTTGCCGCCTGTTTTGCAACCAGCTGCCCAGCGCGAGTGATCTTGAACGCCGTACGTTTGATCATCTCCGCCGCCTCCGTCAGATCGGCATCGGGGATCTGCTCCAAAGCATGTTTGACTACGCCGGGTCCGGAAACGCCGACGTTGACGACGACATCCGCTTCCCCCACGCCGTGAAATGCACCCGCCATAAACGGATTATCCTCCACCGCATTACAAAACGCCACCAACTTTGCCGCGCCGATACCATCCTTATCCGCCGTCAAAAACGCGGCCTGCTTAAACGCCTCGCCCATCAACTTGACCGCTTCCATATTGATGCCCGATTTCGTCGAACCTACGTTCACGGACGAACACAGTCTGTTCGTGGTCGCAAGTACCTCGGGGATCGTCTTAATGAATATCCGCTCGTATTCTGCCGTTGCCTTATGCACGAGCGCGGAATAACCGCCCAAAAAGTCAATACCGAGTGTCGCCGCCGCATCGTCGAGTGCCTTACCGATCAACGGCGCTTTTTCGGGAAAAGCCGCGCAGATCATGCTGACGGGGGTAACGGACACGCGTTTATTGACAATGGGGATACCGTATTCGCCCGAAAGATCGGACGCGGTCTTTACGATATTTTCCGCTTTTCCGCAAACGAGGTCGTACACCTTCCGCGCGGTTTCCTCCGCGCTGTCGCGGATGCAGCCGAGCAAGGATATTCCCATCGTGATCGTACGGATATCCAAATGCTCCTCCTCTACCATTGCGATGGTTTCCAGAACGTCGTTATTACTGAACATAGTCCTTTCTCCTCCGCCTTATACGTTATGCATTGCGTTGAAAATGTCCTCGTGTTGCATATAGATGGACATTCCGATCTGTTTGCCAAGCTCCTTACATTCCTGCGCCAACACGGCAAGTTCTGTCTGCATAGAGGAAATATCGACGATCATGATCATGGCGAAATATTCGCCCAAGATCGTCTGTGAAATATCCTCGATATTCGCGCCTTTTTCCGAAAGAAACGCGCTGACCTTTGCTATAATCCCTTTTCTGTCTTTACCCGTAACGGTTACAACTGCTCTCATGATTTTGCTTTCTCCTTTTTCAAAATTCTCTTCTCTGTTGTATATTTGCCCAACCACAGCCCTAAGCTTCTTCGCTTTTCGCTTCGGACACAGCCTCGGCTTCGGTTTCGTATTCGGTATTTTCCCTTTCTTCCGCTTCATATTCTTCGTATTCTTCGTCAACCTCTTCAAACTGATATACGCCGCGTTCCAAAATGCGATATTGTACGATGAAATTGCTCTGCGAAATATATTGCACGTAATCGCCACTTCCGAAATCGGGAAGGGGCTTTTCCGGATCGAAATACGCCTCGCGTTCCAGCCATTCGTTTTTCTTTTTGCTCCAAGTTTCGAAGATACAGGAGGTCACGTCGATGTTTTCCTTTTGCAAACGCATTTCCTCGAAACAGTAGAAATAGTTCTTTTCCTCATTTTTCATGCCGTCCGAAAAGCCCACGAGCGCTTTATAATAACGGCGAACGCGGCTGAACTTGATCGCCATATACGGAAAAGTAAATACTACGTATAACGCCGAAACGACGTATACGCACATTTTCGGCAAGGTCTGCATCGGGTCGTTATAGGGCAACGAGATATAATAAATCAGCCATGCGATGCAAAAAGCCGCGTAGGCAAGGGTCACCCCCATAAAAACCCCAAAAATGCGTTGTTTTTGTTTATATACCGACAACAGATCGGCGTCGTTATAAACGGAAGTCATATGATCATTTCTCCTAAAATTTTTTCGTTCATCTCATACCTGCCCCTGTCATTTTCAAAAAGCAGACATAAGATCCTTTTATTTGTTGTAAATGAAGAGTACGCCCAACGTACCTTTTCCACAATGGCTTGTGATGATCGAACCCGCTACCGTTTCGATCACTTCGTCAAAATCGAACAGCTCCTGTACCTTCGTTTTCGCTGCGTCCACCACGTCGCGCTCCGCATTGGAATGGGTCACAAAACAACGAGTCTTATCATAATCGGGATACATCGCCTTAAGATCCTCCACGTATTGCTTGATCAGAAAACTCATTTTTCCGCGGTATTTTTTACCGGGAACTAACTGACCGTTATCCATATAAATAAGCGGATGGATCTTAAGGATATTTGCGCCAAACATTTCCATTTTCGAGCAACGACCTCCCTTATAAAGATATTCGAGAGTGTCAGGCACGAAGGAGGTGTTTACGTGCGTTTTCAATTCGTTGACTGTATTTTCGATCTCTTCTGCAGAACAGCCGGCGTCGCGCATATCCGCCGCCTTCAAAACAAGCAAGCCCTGACCGGACGACAACGCCCAGCTATCGATGACGCGCACCTTGCCACCGAAACCTTCCGCCGCCTGTTTCGCCATATTATGCGAACCGGAGCTCTTCGAGGAGAGATTGAAATGGATCACTTCATCCGCCTTTTCCAGCTCAGCTTTGAAAAACTCCTCATAATCGCCGATGCTGGGCGCGCTGGTTTTCGGCAACGTTTTCGTTTCCGCCACGAACGTAAAGATCTGTTGCGGCGTAATATCCACGCCGTCATGGTACGAATCGTTTCCGAGGTTTACCTGCAGAGGCAAAATGCTGATATCTCTTTCTTCTATGAGATGATTGAGATCACAGGTACTGTCTGATGTAATGCGAATAGCCATAAATAAAGTTTCTCCTTTTTCTATACTTATGATAAATTTTTTTATTTTTTAAATTAGGTTTTTATCGATTTATCCGTTGCATTGCGTTCTGAAAAAGATACTCTCCAAAATCTCCTGATGCTCGATCGCCCATTCCGGTACAACCCCGTAAACGTCTTCCCGCTTGTATAAATCGTTTAGATGAGAACCACCCGGCTCGTTATAGCGGCTGTCGCAGCTATTGCCGCGGTTGTCGCCGAGAAAAAAGATCTCTCCTTCGTCCACCGTATATTCACCAAAATCGTACTCCATCCTATCCTGCTCTGTCTTAAAGTATGCGTAATCTTCTTCCAAAGCAACGTATTCCGTTGTGCCCGCATAGCAGATATAGACTTGTCCGTCCTCGCATTTCACCTTATCCCCTTCTATTGCAATCAGACGCTTGATCAGATATTCGCTCTTGACGCTCTGACACTCGGGATAACCGCCAACGTACACCACAATGACGTCGCCGCGTTGCACCTGTTTTTTCTCCGTAGCATATTGCATCAGCAATTGTTCGCCGTCGTACAACGTTTTATCCATCGAATGGCCGTCTACGATCACGCCGCCGAAATTTTTCGTCCAATACCCCCGAAAAAGAAGGATCGCGATCAGCAACACGCCTAAAACGGAATAAAAAATAATATTCGACTTGCGTTCTCTGCGCTTTTTTTCGGTTTCTAATACAAGCTCTTCCACTCGTCTGCGTTCTTCTTCGGCTTTCTTTTCCGCCAGCATCGTTTCCGCAGACGCTTTCAATGCCCTCGCCGCTTCCAGCCTTGCCTTCGACGTTTCCTCGTCCGCCCTATCGCTCAGATCTGTTTTTTCAATATGAGCGATCGTTGCAACATTCTCTCCAAGCGTAGCCAATTCATCCGTTCTGAGCGGTTCTTCCCGTTCGACGCAAGCGTCGCTGTCTTTAGCGGATTCTTTATCTTCCCATTCTTCGTTCATTTATTCCGTCTCCTCGCTTTTTTCAATCGATTTTGCTCGTTTTTTCAACTCGTCCCGCATCAGATTGAGGTATTTACCGCAGGTTTGACATTGCAACTTCACGTCTGCGCCGAGGCGTACGATCTTCCATTCTTTTCCGCCGCAAGGATGCGGCTTTTTCATAAGTATAATATCATTCAACGCATACATGGTAGCCTCAAACATTGATTTACAGCCAAAGGATATTGGTCACAGCATATTCGTTTTCTTCATTTTCGCAATCGAAAAGCAACGCCCTGCCGTCGAAGAAATTTTTCAAGGGCGCGGCGCAGGCTTCCCCTTTAAAATCGCCGGCTTTGAGAATGATACGCTTCCATTTTCCCCCGCCCTTTACAGGGACAAAGCAGGTGTATCGCTCATGCCCTTGCTCCACGTCCGCAACGTCAATGGCAACCTTTAACATGTCCGTTTCGTGAAAATATACGTCAAATTCCAATAATGCGTTTTCGGAAGGGATAAACCGTGGCGAACTGATCTTATACGTCTTGATCCCACCAACCGAATATGCGCCTTTAATCCCGCCGTAACCAATCGCAACCTTGGGCACAGCTTCCCGTTCGAGGAAAATTTCGCCGATAGAGTAATCTTCATACTGCGCAACGCCGAATTCATCCAATTCTTTTTCCGAAAACAGCATACGGCTTCTGACCGCTTGCGCGTCGGGATTGGATAGCCTTTTGCAAGTAACCTTCGACATCACGCGGAAACCGTTGATATATTTCGCATACGCGTAGACAAACACCGCCGTCGCACCTGCGAAAGGCTTTTTCACGCAGCTGACTACGCCGTCCTTCGCCGATTTCCCGTCCGCCCTGTATACGCAATGCCAATCCCGATAGGTCGATTTCGTCTTAACGTCCGCCTCCGAATAGAAAACGCCGACTTCTTCTAAAATACCCTCTTTATCACATTCTACATCTATGACCAATCCGTTCTCCGACTCTTTCACCGTAACGTTGAGGGTGTCGGGAAGATAGATCTCTCGACCTTTGAGATTTTTTTCCAAAAACAGATCCATGTCCGCCAACGCATTCGGACCGATACACGACCCGCTGTCAGGCGAATACACCAAAGCATTGCCGTCCTCGTTGCCGATCCTCGAATAGGTATCGTATGCCCTGTCGCAATCGTATTCCGCATCGCGCATCGCACAAAGCATCAGCACGGGACACTTTACGTACGGCGCGTACGATTGCGCTTCCACAGCCGCAATATAGCGGTGCGTATCATCACCCAGATTGTGCGCGGTGTCAGCGCCGAATTTCGCCACGTTTAAAAACGATCTCCAGCCCACCGCGTTAATGGGCACACCGCATTTTACGTCGGACGAAAGCATTGTCTGCCAAGCGATCTCTCCGCCCTTGCGGATCCCGACGACCCCGATATTTCCGACGTCCTCGCGTGTCTTTAAATATTTAATGGAAAACAATGCTACGTACGCCCATTCGAACCACGTAGTCTTATCTGCCTCCAATCCCTCCATATCATATAAACCACGCGCTTTTTCATAATTGCCATAGGAAAGGGAATCCGGATACGAGGTGCGTTTTACACCCTCGCCGTCGTCGGACATTTTTCCCGAATAATCGGGCATCAGCACGGCATAGCCCTTCTCTATGAAATAATACAAAAGTTCGTCGTCGGGTGCTTTGCCTGCATCGGGCAACAACAGCACGACAGGGCGTTTCGTATCCCCTTTCGGTCGACCAAACCGCGCATAAATACGCACGCTGCCATCCGAAACCGCGTGTCCCGAATAGGAAACGTGGCTGAGCCGCGCGATCTCGTTTTCTTCGCTCCCCCACTCACTCGCGCCCAAAGGTGTCGTCGTATTGAATTTTTTCCATAAGGATACTGCGCTTAAAATCATATCTTCTTCTCTTACCTATTTTATCAGAAACACTCGATCTTGACTCGGGAGCCGTGGTTTTCCGCTGCGCCCGTCACCAATATTTTATTCTCTATCCTATGTTTGAGTTCTTCCACATGTGAGATCAGCCCTACCGCAAAACTTTTACTCAGCTTTCCAAGCACGTCCATCACCGTTTCCACCAATTTCCCGTCCAACGTGCCAAAGCCTTCGTCGAGGAAGAAAAACTCGATGGGTCGCAACGATTTCAGGCAGATCGCGCCCGAAAGGGAAAGTGCCAGCGCGAGAGACACGAGAAAGGTCTCGCCTCCCGACAGTGTTTTCACTGCACGCAGTTCGCCCCCGTCCAGATTGTCTCCGACCTTGAATTCCTTTTCGTATTTAAGAAAATATCTTCCACCGGTCAGCGACAGCAACGTTTTGCTTGCCGCAACACAGATCTCTTGCAGATATTCGGATGCGATATATTCCAAAAAACGGTTACTGCGAAGTAGCGTCCGCAGCTCATCGCAAAGCTTCTTTTTCTTTTCCTTTTCCGCAAGCTCTTTCTCGAACGCGCGGTATTTTTCCCGCAATTCGACAAGACGTTTGAGTTCCGCTTCCGCCGTAGCGATCGCGCGATTG
>JBGVRF010000105.1:0-4767 GCA_045128175.1 Candidatus Scatosoma sp. | reverse complement strand
CCAAAAGGCACACGAACAAGATCCGCACGTTTGCATTCTCCGCGCGACGGCGATAGACGTAATACAAAAACGGTTCGTTCTTTTCCAAATCGTATTTTCGTTTCGCAAAATACGCCGCATCGTTGCCGCCCAACAGCTTTTCCGCCTCCGTCAAAGGCAAACCCTTTTCCTTCGCCGCAAAACACGCCTTGATAAACTCTGCATACGCCGTACGCGAAAACGATTTCTGCGCCTTTTCCGTATCCTCGCCGAACAGCTTTTCCAAATCGTTTTCTTTCAGCTCGCCAAAAGGCAAATATTTCTCCTTCGCGATCTCTTTTTCTCCCGAACGGAGGGCGATCAGAATATTTGTCATATCCGCTTTGGCGATCAACAGCTTTTTTAAAACGGGCTTCCTTTTCGCTACGCTCCAAAGATACCCATACGCCGCTTTTTCGAATATCTCACCCACTTTCGAGCCCGAAGGTTCTTCCGCCAAAAGCGCCGTCGCCTCCTCACACGCCCCACCCAGGTATGCGTTGATTCGTTTCAAAGGCGTAAAATCGCTCTTTTCGACGCCTTCGGAGATCGTTGCAACGGAGATCAATCCTTCAGGGGAAAGCATCCGCTCCGCATCCGTTTTGAGATATGCGGCTTTGACCAGCGCCTTGGCGTTGTGAAAATCGCGCGCGGAAAGAAGGTACGCATTCTCCGCTTCAGAGGGCGCGTATTCGCGAATAAACCCGTCGAGCTTTTCTTCTTCCACCGCTATCAATTTTTCATAATCGTACACGCTTGTCGCCGTTTCCGCACCGCCGCCGAACCCGCTTTCAAGAAGAGAGCGAAACGCCTCCTCCGCACTCAGCTCGCAAAATCGGGATATTTTATCCTTCAAAAGATATTTTTCCCGCGCCGCGATGACGCCGTTCGTGTACCCAACGTCTATTGCCATTTTTTTATTTCTCCAAAAGCGGGATCACTTAAACAGCTTTCGCGCGATCTCCGCTTGATATTCGTCCCTGTCCGCCGCTAAAAGCGCGCCGTAGGAAAGATCCTTATCCGAGGTCCTGCCCTTTAATCGCATACCGCCGTCAAGAGGTAACGACTGCGGGGAAATGCGCAACGATCGTTCTTTCACAACGGGCAGAAGTTCTACCTCTGCTGCAAAACGGAAATTTTCCGCAAACCAGATCTCGTCACCATTCTCCGCATACGCTTCGAGTAGTCTTTCGGACAGTTTTAACGCGTCCTCTTTTTCAAGCGTCAACAAACGCCGCAAAGCCTCGGCATAGATCGCATCGATCACCTTGCGTTTCTCAGCCAAAAGCAGCTTCGCGCCGTCCAGCCGCGCAACCGCGGCTTTCTTTTCCAGAATGCTTTCTCGTTTTGCCTCCACGTCGGCTTCCGTTTCCCGTCTGCCTTTCTCCGCGCGCGAAGCAGATTCGGCAAGCAGCTTCGCCGCCTTGCTTTCCGCTTCTTCCACAATTGCGCGGGCTTCCGCCTCAGCGTCGGAAAGTATCCTTTCCACTATTTGTTGCGTACCCATAATTTTACCGCTACTTTGTTACAAAATGGCAGCAGCTGTTGCAGTCTGTATCAACCCGCCAACGCCACCTGCAAGCATGATAGAAATAATAAGGCCGAGAATTGCATAGAACTCGATCATGCCCGGATAAACAATGAGTTTACCGGAAAGCGATTCTTGCTTGCCGACCGCATAGATACAGTTGACAGCCGATTTTCCCTGGAAATACGCAGAGATAAGGCCGGAAAACGCCATGGGGATCACAGCGCCGACCATCGCCCAGCCAAGCTCGGTAGACATACCCTGCTGCAAGCTGCCCGACACGATGATGCCGATGATAAAACCGTAAATACCCTGCGTCGCGGGAAGCAATACAAGGACCATGACTTTACCGAACTTTTTGGGATCCTCACCCAAAACGCCGGCTGCCGCCGTACTTGTCTTATAAAGACCGATACAAGAACCGATGCCGCAAAGCAATACGCAAAGCGCAATACCGATTATAGCAATAGTGTAACCCATAATAAAAATCCTCCGATTTTCTTTTTTATTTTGTTTTATTTCAAAACGGTCGCCCGATTTCAAAATATTTTGCTTTCGAGTTATTTTATCTTTTCCGTCTGCTCCGCCGGCAACAAATATACGTATCTGTGTTCTGTTCCGAGAGGCTTGAACAATTCTCCGTCGCCTTCGTAGAACCGACCGTAGAATTCGACGTATTGCAATCTTGCATCATGGATATATGCACCGAGCAGGTTCATGACCAAATTAAAACCATGACCAATAACAAGCAACACCACCGCAAGCGCGATCAGCAATACATTTCCACTCATCAAAAACTGCGAACTGTACTGCGCGATGATCTGCGCGATAACCGCGCCCGACAGCATCAAACCGTACAAACGCGCGTAGCTGAGAATATCCGAAGCGTAGTTGATGACGCCGTACGCCGCCCCGAATCCCTTCGTGAATTTACCGAAAAATTTCTCTTTTCTGCCTGCCGTCAACATCGCAAAAAGTAACGTAACGCCTGCCGTTATACAGCCTATCGTTCCCAGCATAGGCAAGCCTGCTTCCTCGACAAAACCAACGATTGCAAGTCCGACGCCGACTGAGAACAATGCCCAAATAACGCCGTCGCAAATTCCGTCTACGATCCCCCCGCGACGCCATTCTTGCACAGCTTTACAAACGTAACCGACAAACAGCTGAAACACACCGATAAGCATCGCTATAATAAGCACGCTGGGCACGGCGATCCCCGCCAATGACCACATATCCGTTTGCGGATTTGGCATGATCGTCATATGCAATAGTGCCAAACCAAAAAAGGAATTAAATAACGCGCCCCAAAAAACCGCAAAGATCCCGCCGACCGCAAACGCGCCCGCAAGCCTCGACATCCCCGTTGGCCGAGCGCGGTTTTTCCACCAAAGAACCCCTCCGCCCAACAGCATCAGTAGACCGTATCCGGCGTCCCCGATAATAAAGCCCATAAATAAGCTGTAAAAAAACGACATTACCGCGTTGGGATCGAATTCTCGATAATGCGGCGCCGAATAGGTATTTGTAATAGATTCAAAATTGGAAACGATCGAATTGTTACGAAGAAGGGTGGGAGGCGTATCCTCGTCCGTAGGGTCGGAGAACTCCATGTACGCCACGTTCGTCGTCGCCTCTATTTCCGCCTTGACATTTTCTTCCGCATATTCGGGGAGGTACGCCTGTAAACAGAAGGTACGCTCCGTTGTCGACATTTTCCCCACCGATTCTTCTTTTTCAATGATAAAAAGAAGAAAATCGCAATATACCTTTAAAGGCCGAATTTTATCTTTCAACGCATACATGGTATGCTCATTTTGCAGTAGAGCCTGCCGAATCCCCTTCTCTTTTTCGCACAACTCCCGATAAATTTCAACGCCCGATCGCTCGTCTTTGTACGGACAATCAACAAACCCAAAAGAGGACAAAAGGTTGTCCGTTTCCGCCGCGACCGATCTGTGTGAAGCCACATAAAAAAGTGTGTTGTCGGTATTTGCGTTCAAAATTTCAAAGACACACAATTCTTGTTGCGTTAATGCCGCGCTTGCACCTTCACGGAGGTTGGACGACACCGTCCCCAAACGAACCCGTGTATGCAACGTATCCGAAAACGCGGACAGCGAACACTGCACAGGCGCGTAGATCAACGCTTCCGCGCGCTGTTTTTGCAGCTTCGCCAACTCGGTTTTCAGCGCGTTTTTCTCATCGGCAAGCCGATTGATCTGCGCGATCAGAAGATCCATTTCCTCCTTTCGATCGCCTGCGGACATAAACTCGGAATAAGACACGTCAAATCCGTCTTTTAAAACGTCCGATCTGATCTTATGGTCTTTTTCATAATTTTCCACCTGTAAACCGAGAATGGATAAAGCCGTTTCCACGGACGCGAAATACGCACGCAAAGCCTCCGTATCCGCTTCGGGAACAACGGTATGCTCCAACGGTTGCGGCTCGGTCAGCTCGACGGCGTTCGTTCGTTGCAACGCGTCCAACAAGGCGTCTTGATCGTACGACATTGCGACAAGATTTAATTTGCGCATTTTAACGATCGCCACTGATGATCCTCCCTACGATTGTTCCAATGAACACTTCCGCTTCATTCCAGGCGCGCGTGCAATATCCTTTTGCGTCGTATTCGCTTTTCTGCATTGCGGCGGCGTATTCCGCCTCCGCATCAGAATTTGCGTGTCTGATCTGCGATTCGCGATAAGCCTTGCAAACTTCTGCTGAAGATTGCTCGCTTCTTTCCGCCTGCGTTTCCGCGTCAGACAGAATCTTCGACGCGCGTTCCGTAGCGATACGTTTCATCTCCGTTGCCTGCGCCTCCGCATCCGTTATCGATTTTATAATTTCTTCCGTCATGATCTCCTCACCGACCATATAATTTTATTTTTCAATACGGTTTTATCCGCGACTCTCTCACTTAATATTATACTACGTTTCTTGTTTTCTACAAGCAATCGATCGCATTTTTATCCAACTCTCCAATATTTTATATTATACCATGAAATCCATATTTTGTCAATAGGGTACTGACATATTTTTTTTCGATTTTTTTGCAAAGAAAAGAGAGCGGGAATATTCCCACTTCTTAAAAGAATTTTTGCGTTCAACTCATACCTGGTATGCCCATTTACAAATTTATGCCTACGCATAACCGTATTTTTTACGTTTCAGAATAAGCAATGCCACCGTCAACAACAAGCTGATAAATTCCGCGA
>JBGVRF010000104.1:0-9425 GCA_045128175.1 Candidatus Scatosoma sp. | reverse complement strand
CGTAAACAGCGTCGCCGTCTTTTTCCAAAATCTCATAAATTACCTCCCTGTTTTCTATATTATATCAAATATAGATTCTTTTGGCAAGTCTGAGTTTGTTAAAATAAATTCTGTATATTTGTTTTTTTATAAGGTTTTTTTATAATGAGCAGCGACGTCGTCAGCAATCTGCCATAAGAAAATCCAAACAAGACAAGCGTAATGCGAAGGTGCCATCCCCGTTGCGATCTGTAACCAAGCAAAAGGCGCCGTATTTCGCTGTATTTTTCCGTCAAAAACGACTGAGTTGTAACAAAGCCATAAAAAAGAGCCCGAACGAAACCGTTCAAGGCCCTTTTATAAGAGGAAATAACGTATAATCTATGTTTATGCTTTATAGACGATCTTGCCGCCGCGTACGGTAAGCAAAACGTCGTATTTGTCGTTGATGACCGTGAAATCTGCGCGTTTACCGACTTTAATACTCCCCGCTTCCTCGTCGATCTTCAAGGTTTTCGCAGGATTGATCGTTGCGTAGTCCACCGCCTGCGTGAAAGGAACGCCGACTTTCTCGACCATATTTTGTACTGCGCGGTTCATGCGTAAAACGCTACCCGCAAGCGTGCCGTCTTCAAGACGCGCTTCGCCGTTTTTCACGTACACCGTTTGTCCGCCCAGCTCGCTGACGCCATCGGGAATACCCTTCGCACGCATCGCGTCCGTGATCAAGGTGAGCTTATCAAGCGGTTTATTCTTTACAAGCAAACGCATTGCCGGTACGGAAACGTGAATGGTGTCCGCGATCAATTCGCAATTCAGCTCGTCCAGAAGCATCGCACTACCTACCGTACCGATCTCGCGGTGATGAAGCGCGGACTGCGCGTTATAGGTATGCGTAACGTTTGTCGCGCCCACGGAGACCGCTTTTTCGATATCCGCGAATTTTGCACCCGTATGTCCAATGGACGGCGTTACGCCTATCTCGGCGAGGTGCTTGATAAGCGCTTCCGCGCCCTCTACTTCAGGCGCGAGCGTAACGATACGGATCGCATTGCCGCTTGCCGCGTTGTATTCGTCAAAAGCCTTGCAATCGGGAGCTTTTACGTATTCGAGAGGTTGCGCACCCTTATGCGCCGCCGCAATAAACGGGCCTTCGAGATGAACGCCGACCACGCGCGCCCCTTCTTCGCTTTCCGCTTCGCGATACGCCTTCACCGCCTGCATGGCTTTCGTGATATTTTCGGGACTCTGCGTCATTGTCGTAACGAGGAAGGACGTAGTGCCTTCTGCCGCCACGGTCTTTGCAATGATCGCGATGCCCTCCACCGTGCCGTCCATGCCGTCCGAACCACCCGCGCCGTGGATATGTTCATCGATAAACCCGGGCAAAACGATCGCGTTTTCGGGAAGCTCGATCACTTCGGCTTCCTTCACGCCACAACGGGAGATCTTTTCGATTTTTTCATCGAAACAGACCGTGCATTTTTTTAAGCCTTCGCCGTCTACGTAGACGGTTGCATTTTTAAAACTTTTCATTTGTATTTTCCTTAATCTAGTTATGTAGTTTCGTTCGGCTTATGCCGATCGCCGTAAAAATGCGTAGATGCGAACGATGCGCGAAAGGCGAGCATTTTCGACGTGAGCGTACATAGACGTACACAACCGAGAAAACGCGCTCACCCGACAAAGTAGCGTGAAGTATTACGCGTTTTTACTTGGTTGCGGGAAGAGAAGCTGCCGCTATACTCTGCCCCACGCGACGATTCTTTTCATCGGGCAGACCGATGTCGATCGTTGCAAATTCGGGATATTCTTCCGCCAAAACCTGCTTGCAGGTAGCCAAAATTATGTCGCCGCCTTTGCCACCCATAACGCGACCGAGCAGAAGCATATGCTTGATGTCGTAGAATTTTGCATAAAAAGGAATTGTATGCGCAAGATATACGCCGATATCTTCGTAGATCTGACGAGCCAATTCGTCGTCCTTTTCCATCAGCGCCTGGATTTCCTTCAGTTTCTGCGCAGGGGTGAGCCCCTCTGCAAACTTGTGTCCGCCCGCTTCCGCAAGCTTGATCACCGCATCCTGCGAGAAATATTTACAGCCGACACCGAAATCGCCGCTCCATTCGTCCTGCATTGCGTCTTCGTTGAAATCGACGGGCGCAAAGGCAAGCTCGGACAACCAGCCGTTGATGCCACCCTGCGTATTGATGTAGCCGACCGCTTCGCTGGTACCCATCGCGATACCCAAAACACCGTTGTCTTCAAGATCGATCGCACCTGCAAGCGCCGTAACGTCGCCGTCGTTAGCAACCTCCAGAGGAATCTCCTTACCATACAGCTCGCTCATATCCTTCGCAACATTGATGTACATATTCTTTACGTAATCGCCGTACTGCTTTTTATCCACTTTGATGAACAGCGAAGCGACCATGATCTTGTTGTCTACGTAAACGCCAGCCGACGAAACACCGATCGCATCGACCGTAGGCATCTTGGACGCAGCCGTCTTCATCGCCGTCAGGATCTCGTTATAATGATAAGTGGGATCCTCCGTGGTCTTCGGGTTCCAGACAACTTCTTCGCTGTAAACGACTTCGCCGTCGATTACCGCGCTCACCTTTCTGTCCGAGCCGCCTGCGTCAAAGCCGATACGGCAACCGTTGAGATATCCGCCGACGCGCATAGACGCGTTTTTCTGCTGCGGGATCTGCGCCTCTTCCAACCATTCCACCTCGAAAGGTCTTTCGTATACGCCGCTCATAAATTCTACGTCGAACGCGCGCAAGCCTTCCATGGTGTACGCTTTTTTCAGATATTCATAGATCGATCTGCTACCGGCTACGGAAATTTTAAATCCGCCGACCACCCAAAGAATCGTCTTTGCCAAACGTTCCGCCACGCGGAAATTGAGCGCGTCGTTTACGCCGTCAGCCAAAGCCTCATATTTGTATACGTAATTATATCCGCCGCTACGCTCCGCAATCAGCGTCACCGCCACGGGCTTGCCGCTTTTTTTCACTTCCGCGTCAAAATCCGTCAGCGCTTTGATCATAGGATAAAAGTTCTTGTCCAATACAGGCAATTTCATAATTTTTTCTCCTCTCTTTTTTTACGATACCATTATACTACATTATGAAAAGATTTCAACGGAAATTATTTCTCGGTTTTTACAAAATATTTCGCAAAAATATCCGCGAAATATTTTACAATTTTTTAAAAAAATGATATACTGTACATATGAAAGAAAAAAAATTCTACAAGCATAAAATTTCAAATTTCTTAAACGTGCAGAAGATCGTCACGATCCATTATCAGGAGCCGGAAAAAGATTACGTTTCCAAAGAAGAACAACACGATTTTTGGGAAATCATTTACGCGGATAAAAAGGATATTTTCGTTGTCAAGGACGGTGAAAAGACCCGGCTTACGCAAGGTGAAATGGTGTTTATCAAGCCCGATCAGCCCCACCACGTCGAATGTCTCGGTGAGGAACCGAATATTTTTATTATTTCGTTCGAGTGCCGTTCGGAAGGCATGGCGTTTTTCAACGATAAACAATACCACGTACCCGACAAATACCGTTATCTGTTGCAAAACATCATGGCGGAGGCATCGGAAACCTTTAAATTACCCGATTTCGATCCCGATCTTAACAAGCTGGAACTGAAAGAAAAGCCTAATCTCGGCGGCGAGCAGGTATTGAAAAACCAACTGGAATTGTTGCTTATTTATATGCTGCGACAGGCCAACAACCAAAGCGATCCGCAAGAATTTTTCATGTCGCAGATCTCCTCCTCGACGCAGTTGCAAGATGAAATCGTGTGTATCCTCAATTCTAAGCTGTATGATACGCTGAACCTTGACGAGCTTTGCGCGAAGTTACATTACGGAAAGACCTATCTTTGCTCGTTTTTTAAAGAGCAAACGGGCTCGACGATCTATCAGACATATCTGAAACTGAAAATCGACGAGGCGCGAAAGCTGATACGGCGAAACCACACGTTTTCGGATATCGCGAACAAGCTGTATTTCGATTCCGTTTCCCATTTCAGTTACGTATTTAAAAAATGCACGGGAATGACCCCGCGCGAATATAAGCTGAGCATAAAGTAAGATATATAAAAACTGCTACCCCTTTGAAGGGCATAGCAGTTTTTTCATTTATTGTTGGTTTTTCTCGCGATACTTGCGGAATACTTCCATATTCGTACGCGTCGCCATTAAAGGAGTAACGGTAACGTAGCCTTTATGGATCGCCACCGTATCACGGTCCATATCGTCCGGACAAACGTCGGCGATGGGTTCTCCTTCCTGTACGTACATATCCTCGCCTACGTCGCTCTTGACGAACCGATCCGAATAGTATTGAGACCCCTCGTAGGTCATACGGATCCCACGCGCCACAGGCGGGATATTGACGTTGTAGACGAGATTTTCGGCGAAAAGATCGTTTTTGACGATATAGTCGTACACATCGTCAAAGTATTTCGCCGCAGATTCCTGACCGTCGGGAAATGCCGAAAAGCCGATCGCGCGAACGCCGAAGCGAGCCGACTCGAATGTGGCGCCGAGCGTGCCCGAATAGACAATGTCGATCCCTACGTTGATACCGCGATTGATGCCCGACAACACCAAATCGTATTTTTTATTCAGTCCCAAAAAGCCGAAGCGAACGCAATCGGCGGGCGTGGAATTCATCGAATAAGCAGTAACGCCTTCAATAAAAGGCACTTTTTTGATCTCGATCGGTTTAATCAGTTCGATCGCGTGACTTTTGGCGCTCTGCTCCGTTTTTGGGGCGACCACCGTCACTTCGCCCAGCTTCTTTGCCCATTCCGCCAACAGGCGGATACCGAGTGTGTCGATCCCGTCGTCATTTGTAATTAAAATTTTCATAACCAGCCCTCGTTCTTTTCTTTAAATTCTTTAAGCAAGGCATCCGCTTCTTTAAGCAATGCTTTCGCTTCGGCTTTGGAATACACCGTAGCACCGCTCGCCATCGCGTGCCCGCCGCCGTGATAGCGTTCTGCCAGTTCGCTCACCGTCACGAAGCGCGAACGCAACCGCACGCGGATGCTACCGTCGTCGTTTTCAATAAACGCGATCCAGATCAGCGAGTTTTTAATAGAATCCATATACGACACCGACGCGCTTGCTTCCTCGTTAGAAAGACCGAATTTCTTTTTCATGGCTTTCGTCACGAACAGCGAAGCAACGCCGTTTTCACTGATCCGCATCTTTTTATGCGCGTACGCTTCGAATTTGAAGCTTTCGAATTCACGCAGGTACAAATGCGCATAGATCACGTCCAGATCGACTCCCTGTTCCAGCATCAGCCCTGCAAGCCGCATCGTTTCCCCCGAAACGGAACGAAAACGGAAGCGACCGGAATCGGTTACCATGCCCGTATAGATATATGTTGCCGCTTCTTTATCGATTTTCAGTTCCGTTTTGAAAGCATCGTAAAACGCCGCAATCATCTCGCACGAAGACGAGCGCTCTTCTTCCACCCATTCGTATTTCCCGTAAGATTCCACGGGGATATGGTGATCGATCTTGATCAGCTCGCGGCAGAGCGAATATTTTTTATTGGATATCCTTTCCGCCGTTCCCGTGTCCACCACGATACCGAGCGCATCCTTGTATGCTTCGTCGGGCAACAGCGCGTCTTCGCCTCCTAAAAAGGACATATATTCCGAAAAATCCGCATTTTGCAAATATATCTTCTTTTCGGGATAAGTCAGCCGCAGGATCGTCGCAAGCCCTTTTGTCGAGCCTACCGCGTCGCCGTCCGGACGGAAATGACGGAAGATAAGTATCTTATCGTATTCTTTTATCTTGTCCAAAATGATCTTCATATTCTCGTTCATGATCTATTCTCCTTCGTTTTCGCTTAAAATATTGAGATCCTCCAAAAGCGCCATGGCTTCCGCGCGGTTCTTCACCGCCGCGCCGCTCGCTTTCGCGTGGCCGCCGCCTCCGTACTTCGTCGCTATGGGATTGATATTGTATTTGCTCGAACGAATCTCGACCAATACTTTATCCTCCGTTTCGGTAAAATTCACCCAGATATCCACGCCGCGGATATCCGCCATCGTGTTGACCATGCCGCGGGATATAGTAAACGTATCCACGCCGTACGTCGGCAATTCTTCTTTCGTCGTATAGATATACGCCACACGATGCTCCGTGAATCTGATCTTGAGCACAAATTGCGCACGGAGACGAACGTTGAGAAAATCGTCCGCGTACAATTGGGCATAGACCTCGCCTGTATCGAATTTTTCCTTCATCAGCGCTGAAGCAAGGCGGAAAGTATTCGACGAAGTGGAATCGTAACGGAAACGACCGGAATCGGTCACCATGCCCGTAAAGAGCGCCTTTGCCGAAGCGGGAGAAAGGTGCAAGCCGCTTTCCAACGCAAATTCCGTGATCATCCCGCAACAGCTTTCGTAGGAAGTATTCACGACTTCGATATCCGCGATCGTTTCGCAAAAAATGTGATGATCGATGCGGACGGTCTTTGCCGCCGTTTTATACCGCTCGTCACTGATGAGCGAGCTTGACCCGCAATCGAGGATCACGGCAAGCGCGCCGTCGTAAACGCTGTCGTCCGGCTCGTCCATGACGGATCCGTCCATAAAAGCGTAGCGCTTCGCGTCGTCGCCGACCGTATAAATTTCCTTATCGGGGAAATTTTCTTTTAAGATATGTCGCAAACCGATTTGACTGCCCAATGCGTCGCCGTCAGGGCTGGTATGCCTATGAATGATGATCTTTTTATATTCCTTTACCGCCTGCAAAACCTGTTCAAACATATAAATATCTCTCCTCCTCAATCGTCGAAATAGCCGCGGTATACCACCTTATGCGGGGAATCC
Source organism: Candidatus Scatosoma sp. (assembly GCA_045128175.1). Lineage (GTDB taxonomy): Bacteria > Bacillota > Clostridia > Christensenellales > Borkfalkiaceae > Scatosoma. The sequence goes on along the minus strand of JBGVRF010000104.1, from coordinate 2,562 downwards.
CGAAACAAAAACCGATGTAACTCGATAAAATAATCGTCCGTCATGCTTGCGATATAATCCACGACCAGCTGATTGGGTTCGGTGTTTTCATAGGGCGCCTCACCGCCGCAAAGCTGTCCGATTTGACGGATATGATGGGTAAAGACAGGCGACGTTTTACAGCCTTTGCGAACGTCGTCCAGCAACTGTCCGTATACCTCCAGCATCATCGGTCTTATAGATCCATCGAGCCCCGTCAACGCCGCTGCACGGTTGTAGATCTTTTCGTAATTTTCCTGTTTTGCTTTTTTCAAAGCACTGAAATATTTCGTATCCAACTTGATATACGGTTTCCCGTAGCTGTTTTCGATGATGTTTACGATCAGATTGTTGACAATTTCCGCATTGATCGAGCCGATCTCCGCAGAAGTGAACTCCTTTTCGGTCACTGCCTTCGCCAAAATCGCGTCCTGTCTGTCCTTGCCCAGATACGCAATGATATCCGAGATCCGTACCACCGCCCCCTCTAACGTCGAAGGCATGATCTTGTCCGCGTATTCCCTATCCAGACAGCATTGCTCCATCATTCTGTCCAGTTCCGCAAAATCCTTTACAGGAACGGGACGGTATTCCTCCAACTCCAATTCGCCGTTATGGCTTGCGATACCCTGCAAGGTCTGCAAGGTAAGGTTATACGGATGTATCTTATCCAGCACGCGCACGGAATGGATATTATGTAAAAAACGCCTACCCGTGTTTTTATAGTACAGCTCGTCGAGAAGCTTTTCGCCCGTGTGTGCAAAAGCGGGATGCCCGATATCGTGACCGAGCGCGATCGCTTCGATCAAGTCAAGGTTAAGGTGTAGCGCCTTTCCGATCGTACGGGAAATACGCGATACGAGCTGCACGTGCAAGCTCCGACGGGTCATGTCGTCGTTTTTGAACAGTGAATAGACCTGCGTCTTATCGGCGTAACGATTGAAATAAGGCGAATGTATGATCGTATCTACGTCGCGTATAAACGGATTGCACCAAACGCTTCGATCAGCAGCCAAAGGAATGCGCCGAAGGCTTTCCTTCTCGTCAAAACCCGCGTTTATAAAACTCCCCGTCTTGTTTTCATATTCGATTTTTTCGCTGAGCTCTTTTGATAGAGCGTCGTATTTTGGCATAACGTTACCTCGCTTTTACGGCTGCCTTACGCGGATTCGACGGAAAATAGCCGACCATTCATGATCTCTACCGTCACAGCTCCGGAAACAGCCACGTACTTTTTGATCGGTCCTTTAAGGACAATCGTATCGCCGAGCGCGGGTTTCTCGCCCATCGCATCGTAACGAACGGAACCCGTTTCGTCGTACAAACCGAAAATATACAATCTGTTGCCTTCCTCGTCCTCGATCGTCAGATTGCCCCACGTCCCGTTGTTGAGCTGAACGATCTTCCCTTTCACGAAATATTCTTCTTTCGTCTGCCCGTTGTCGGCAAGCACCTTGCCGATCGCAAGAATATCGGGAATAGACGTAAAATTGATATTCTCTTTAGATTCCGTCAAACCTCCCGCCTGAACATACGCCGCAAGCAAATCGCGCGCGAAAGTCGTCGTATCGTAACGCTCTATCTCCGTCAAGCCGTTCGGCGCGTACGTCGACGTATAAGAATCGGTAACGATGTAATACGTCTTGTCAAGCTCTATATTGTTCTTCACAGCAGCGCCATGATCACCGTAAGAGATAAAATAATTCGCATTCGTCGTTTCAAAGAACTTTCTTTTCAGGTTGCTGCCGGAAACGGAACAAAGAACAAGCTCGTTGTCAAACGGGAACAAGCTTTGCAGATCGCCGTAAACGACTTCGCCCGCCGCAAGATCGTACGGACTGCGCACGCTTATAAATCCGCCGCCCAAAACGAGATCATACATCTCGCCCCATCTTTCCATTCCCGTTTTATAATAGAGATCGGCGATAAGCTGACGGAGCTCGTTGCCCGTACGGTATTTGCCGTTATATCCTAATACTTTCCCCGCAAGCGAGATCTGCTCTTCATATTTCTCAAGGAGGGTTTCTACCACAGGATCGCCGTCGAGCGACGTATATTCGTCCGTCGATATAAACTCCGCCTTATTCACGACGGAAGTATCGTTTACGTAATTGACGGTCACCTCCGCATGGGATATTCCGTCGTTATCGCCGCCGTTTTGCAAATGGTATACGCCCTTCGAATCTCGCAAAACGTACCGCTGATGGGTATGACCTTCGAACACGAGATCGACATAGCCTTCGGATAAACCGATATCGTAATACGTAAGCTCACCGTCGGAAACATTCGTTATCGAAGAACGGGAACTGCCGTAGCCGTCGTGAAGGGAATAGACGATAAGATCCGCGCCTTCGTCCCGTAGCCTTTGCGACTCCGCCTTTACAAGCGCGGTCAATTCACGATCCGTCTTGAAAAAGACGTCGCCCACCTTATCGGCGGAAATGGAAGAATAGCAATCGCCGATCGCACCGATGACACCGATCTTCACACCGCTCTTTTCGATCGTGACTGAGGGAGCGCAATACTCGACGCGTTCGTTCGTCG
>JBGVRF010000103.1:0-11255 GCA_045128175.1 Candidatus Scatosoma sp. | reverse complement strand
CCAAGAGCGCCAAAGCTGCCGCGCATGCGCCCATCCGCCACCATTTTTTTCGTGCCTTTCTTTTGGGCTGAACGGGCGTTTTTTCCTTCCATTAGATAGAGGCTTCCAATTTTTCCCATACCCTATCTTCGCCCTTCGCTTTTTGTTGTTCTATCATTTTTTCAATATCTTTATCCGTTAACATCTTTTCTCCTCTATGAAATTAAAACGGAATACCCGTTATTATACCAGTAATCCTCTTCTATATTTATGTACCCTAATGGAATGGTCGACCATCCATTTGCTACCAACATATATTTTTCCGAACGGAAAAGAGTACTTCCATTGTAATACTCTACTTCGCAATATCCGTATCCGACTACGATATGTCCACCTGAAACAGGTTCGCTTACGATTGTTTCGCTGTTTTCATATATACCAAACGTATTTAATACTACATTATTACAAAACAACACCACGGGCTTGTTTGCGTCGATAGAGGTTTTATATGCAGAATAGCTGAAAGAAGATCCCGAATCTATTGCCGTATACTGTATGGTCAAGCCTTTGTCTTCCACGTAATCGGTTAAACCGTTTAAAAAGTCGGTACGGCTCACACCCACGTCGTCCACGTTTGTCCGCATCAATGTGTATAAGCTGCTGATCGTATCGGCGACTTGCGTTGGAGCATACGTTTTATATTTTCCCGTTGTTGTATAATACGACGTATAATCGGGAATCAAATTTTCATAATATCTATCGTAAAAACCAACCAACATGGAACCGGCTACCGGGCCGCAAACGTTGGAATAATTATTTGAATAATACATGGGGCATCCCCCCACCGTAGTCACTTTCAAATCTTCTTTATTTGTAAACGTAACCTCTTCGCTGGTCACTTCGCACAAAGATACGGTATCATAATAACGCTGTTCCGAAGGCTCGTCCGCAGCCGCTTTTGCAGCGGGCGCAAAACCGTTTCCAACGCAAACCAAAGAAGCAACGAGAACAATAAACGGGATTTTTCTTTTCATAATTTTTTCTCCTTTGAAAAAGTACTCTATTTATTTATACTGTTTTCAGACCCCGTTTGTTCGGATTTTTTCGAAAATTTTTTCAATTTTTTTAAAATTTTTTTAAATTTCTTTGATTCCCCTCAAATATTTGCCCAATTCACGCTTGATCGCCTTCATCTGATCGTACACTGTCGTTTTCGCCATGCCCAGCCGTTTCGCGATCTCTTCGTACGTCAATTCTTCCCAATAGCGATAATACACGATCTCTTGCTTGGTTTCTGTCAGCCGTTTTAGCGCATTCAACAGATCGCTCCGTTCGATCACTTCGTCGGCATAAGCAAACACGCTTGTGTATTTTTCCTCCTTCGAACGCGTCAGCTCCTCTATGCTGATCTCCGCTCGTTTGCGTCGCTTTTCGTTGAATAGGTACGCGGTCGTTTGCACGGTCTTGCACATCCAGTTATAGCCGTCTTTTTCAGGGTCTACCGTGTCGAGGCTTTTATGTATTTTCAGATAGGATTCCTCTACCACGTCCTCGAGCTCTGTTTTGTCGAACAAATAATGCGTCGCGACCAACAACAGTTTTTTATACGTAAACCGATATAGTGTTTGAAAGCTTTTCTTATCCCCGTTTTTGCTTTCCTGCAGTAAAACGTTGACCTCTCTTTTGTATTTTGACATTTGATTCTCTTATCATTCTGTTCTGTTATCTAGGCTGCTACCGCACATAAAAAAGCCGCGAGCCTCTTTATCAAATTTATCATAACTTTTATTATATCAAAATATACGGTTATTTGCAAGCTTTTTTATAATTATTCTCGCTATTTTCCTCGTTTGAAAATCTCCTTGTCAACACAAATTTTTATCAATTGAGCGATTTTCGGATAATTTTTACTGTTTTTTTTGCAAAATTCCCGACAACAGCGTTCGTTGATCCCGTTCCGACTTTTTCCGTATGAAAAAATAAGTCGACCTCATCACGCCGCCTTTACTCCTCCGAAAATATTCGCAAGATAAACCGAAAATTATTTCCCCTTCAGCTTCTCTTCTTCTTGCTCATAATACCGCGTAAAGCATTTTATGTACTCTTTCCTGTAACGGTACATCGTCCGAGGCGCCACAAATTTCTTTCGCGCCGAACACTCGCACGTTTCTCGCTCATACTGCTTCGCTTGGTATATATACTCGATTATTTTCGCGTGCGTATATCCTTCCATATAATCTTTCGTCGAGTAATAATCCATTAGTCTTTCCCACGCGCGTTGCGCCGCGGTAGGTGTTTCGCCCGTTTCCGCCAGCAGACGTTTGATCTTTTCTTCATCTCGGAGGATTTCCTGTCGTGTGTCCATGCCTACATCCTACACGATGCAAAAGGCGATATTCTGCCATATTTTGGCATAGATCGTCACAGTCGTGTTTAAGAGTATTAAAAAGACGTAAAGCAGGTACGACCGCGCAAAAGAGGGCTTGCGACGGATAGTCAAGCGCCGACCTGTTTATCCGAGGCGAAAAAACGTCCGAGATGCGTGTTTGAAATGGTTGCAAGTGAGGAGAATACGTCGAACAAAAAATTTTTGCTTTGAACCGTTGCCTGCTTTTTTTCTTTTATAATATCTACTGTTTCAAAGCGCGTTATGTTCGGCGTAAACCTAATTTTTATTCGATATTTTTTTTATAAAAACGCAAAAAAAAAGAAGCGCGAAGGCTTCTTTCGTTGTTGATGATCCCATTTTGCAAATCAAAACAGACTTCGTCTTCAGATGAAATTAAATCCGTCCTATCTCTCCCCGCGAAGCGGAATTTCATCACGAAGTGATTTCCTCCCACGTTAGTGGGATTTATCCCGTCCGCAGGGACGGATTTAGTTAAAAAAACACACATTTGTCCGGTAGACAAATGTGTGCTTTTTTCTGGTGGAGCGAGTGTAACGTAAGTTGAACCGCTTTATTTTCTAAATAAATCTTTGAATTCTTTTACTAACTTTTTATCAGCCAACGAATCTGAAAGAACCCGAAAATCTTCTTTTTGAATAGCTATAACAGGTTGGATATATTCCGGTTTAATTGGATTGGAAAAATCTGCGACTACAAATCCGCGTTCTATAATTAAATTTTCCATTACCTCACCAATATAGCCCTTAAACAATCCTTTATCTGCATAATTATCATTCAATAAAATAATTGTGTCCATTTCTTCCACTAATGCATTATTTGTATATTTATCCATAATTCTTCTCCTTAATTTTTAAATCCTGAAAAAGGCGTGGACAGTTTTATTTCACCTTTAGGATATAGTGCCCAACCTGTTTTTATTTTCACAATTCCCCCATCTTTTATAGGTAAGTCTATTACTATCTCTACGCGCCCATATTGTTTACCTGCACCCTTAAAAATGTAATCCCCATTACAATATTTTTGTATTGCTTGTGAAATATAAAGCTGTTGTAAATATTCACTATCTTCTATCGTATAGCCGAATCCTTCAAATATTGCCTTTTTGCCTTTGCTATTCTCTTCGTTAAAAACATATTCCGTAAATTTACGAATATCACAAGTTGCCTGCGCCGTAATATACGGTATCGGCTTGGCAATTTTATTAAGCCTACACATACATCTTGGATGCTGTGGATATTTCGGCATTTGCTTTACGATAAAATAACAACCGTTAAATTTATCGCAATCGTCCTACCAATCGTTCGGTTGCGCTATCCACTCGATCCAATCGTCTTCTTTTAGCGACAAAAAGTTTTTCAGTAGCTTTTCCGCTATTTCGTTTAGTAATCCCATTATACCATACCCCCTTAAATAAAGCAAACAAACGAACCCGCTCGGATTCGTTTGTTTTGCCGTATTATAACATAGATTTTTTGTTTGTCAATAGGGTACTGCCAACTTTTTTCGAAGTATAAATATTTTATCTAGCATAATCCGAACCAATCGGCTTTCAGCAAATGGTTCGGATTATACTGACTTGGTGGAGACAACAGGACTTGAACCTGTGACCTCTCGCATGTGAAGCGAGCGCTCTAACCAACTGAGACTATGCCTCCATATATTCCGCGCCTCAAAACAAATTTCGGGCGACGTGTTTTGTCCCCGAACCCTGACGAAAGCGCGGGTCTTGTCTTGGTGTACCCGATTGGATTCGAACCAACGGCACCAGGCGTCGGAGGCCTGTGCTCTATCCAGCTGAGCTACGGATACATCTTCTATATTATTTTACTCCTTTTTCCCTTCCATTGCAAGCGTTTGCAACGACTATTTTTCATTTTTTTCGAAAAAATTCTGCAAGCACGCAAATAAGACGCAAATAAAGTCGAATCTGCCTTCCAAAAAACCGCCGTTTCGCTTTCTTTTTTTTTATAAGTGTGCTATAATACCTATAAATAATGCAGTTTTTCGGAGGCATCGGTATGGCAAAAACGGTAGTCATCGGTATGAGCGGCGGCGTGGACAGTTCGGTTGCGGCGCTCCTGCTCAAAGAGCAGGGATATAACGTCATAGGGCTGTATATGCTCAACTGGGAGGAGAACGACGAAAACGGTTGTTGTACCGCAGAAGAAGATTACGCCGACGTGCGCCGCGTTTGTTCCGTCCTCGATATCCCCTATTACACCGTCAATTTCGCGAAGGAATATATGGATAGAGTGTTTTCCTATTTCCTTGCCGAATACAAGGCGGGCAGGACGCCGAATCCCGACGTTTTGTGCAATCGTGAAATCAAGTTCGGTCCCTTCCTCGAGGAGGCGAAAAAATTGGGCGCCGACTATATCGCGACAGGACATTACTGCAAGATCTCGCACGTGGACGGCGTACATTATCTGCAAAAAGCAAAAGATCAGAACAAGGATCAGACCTATTTTTTGAATCAGCTTTCCCAAAGCCAGCTTGCGGACGTGTTGTTTCCTTTGCAGGACATGGAGAAGCCGGAAATCCGCAAGCTTGCGCTGGAAAACGGGCTTGCCACCGCCAAGAAAAAGGACAGCACGGGGATCTGTTTTATCGGCGAAAGAAACTTTCGGAAATTTCTCAGCTCGTACCTGCCTGCCACAAAAGGCAAAATTCTCGATCTTTCGGGGCGGGAAGTCGGTGAGCATATGGGGCTGATGTATTACACGCTGGGACAGCGGCGCGGGCTTGATCTCGGAGGGATTAAGGGCGACGAGGAAGGCGGCAGATGGTTTGTCGTCAGAAAGGACCTCGCCAACAACGTATTGTACGTTTCGCACGGCGACGAAAGTCCGTTATATTCGAAATCGTGCGAAGTGTCGGGCTTTAACTGGATCCCCGCGAAGCCGCGGGAAACGGAGTTCGATTGTATGGCGAAATTCCGCTACCGTCAGCCCGATCAACCCGTCCGCGTCAGCGTAAAACGGGACGGCGGGTTGCATATTGCGTTTGCCGAACCTCAGCGCGCCGTGACGGAAGGTCAGTACGCCGTTTTATACGACGGGGAAAACTGTTTGGGCGGTGGCGTGATCGAGAGCGCGGGATATTGATTTTTATATGTGAACGCATACATGGTATGCCCATTTAAAAAATGGAGGAGGAAAAAGTGAAAAATATAGCGATCGTGACGGGCGCGTCGAGCGGGATCGGAAAGGAATTTTTCCGTTCGCTCAACGACAGAAAACAGGAGCTTGACGAGATTTGGGTGGTGGCAAGGAGCGAAGATAAGCTGAACGCTTTGCGCGAGCTGACGGACGTCCCCTTGCGCGTATTCCCGCTCGATCTGTCCGAACCGTCGTCGGTGCCGACGTTGGCGACAGCGCTCGTAGACTCAGCGCCGAACGTGCGATATCTGATCTGCGCGTCGGGGTTCGGACGCTTTTGCGGAGTCGAAGACGACGACGCGACGGTGTTGCAGAATATGGTCGATCTCAACTGCCGTTCGATCGTAGGTCTGACCCGCGCCGTGGCGCCGTATATGACGGCGGGCGGCGTAATGCTACTGATCGCGTCGGTGGCGGCGTTCCAGCCCATTCCCTACGTCGCGACGTATGCGGCGACGAAATCGTTTGTTCTTTCTTATGGCAGAGCGCTGAACAAGGAACTGCGGAAAACGCGCGGCGCGCGGTGTTTGTGCGTATGTCCGTTTTGGACCAAGACTGCATTTTTCGACCGCGCGATCCCGCCCGATGAAAAAACCGTCGTGAAAAAATATTCGGTGATGTACACGCCCGAACAGATCGTAGCGCGCGCGTGGAAAGATTTGAAAAAGAAAAACCGCGACGTATCCGTTTACGGCGCTTTTGCGCGCGGACAGGCGTTGCTGGTCAAGCTGTTGCCGCATAAGCTGGTGATGAAAGTGTGGATGAGCCAGCAAAAGCTGAACTGAATAAAACGAAAAGAAAGGGAACCGAACGACAAACCGACGAGCAATTTGCTCGTCGGTTTTTTGCTGTTTCCAGCCGTTTTTTTCGGGAAAATTAAACCTTTCTTCCTTTCACTCGATGCGCTTCCCGCCGTTTTTTTCCCTCTTCCATCGCTTGTATATGCTTTTCTATCCGTATTTTACGCCTTAGCTTGTTGTCGGGAATTTCTTTCGACGTGGGAAGACCGATTTCTCGGAAATATTGCTTTATAAAATTTCGGTGCGTTTCACACCAGTTGTCGTATGGCTCGTCGTCCTCTTCTATCGTGCGCAAAAATTCCCGCAAAAGCACACAGCGGACGTCTTTACCTTTTTTCTGTGCATATTCATAAGTATAGTACGTGCCTCCCGATTCGATTTCTTCGTTTCGGAATATAAGCACCATATCCGATTTATCTACCATATATTCGTTTCGTTTGTGGAAACAGGAGAGTGTGTACGTTTCGGAAATGAGCGTGACCACGTCGGCAAGCTCGATGATCTCTTGGTAACGCTCTTTATCTTCTTCTGACCAAAATTTCTGCTGATTCGGACAAGGCACGGCGATCTCCAGCTTGATATGCGGCGAATAAAAATCACGAAACCAAAGAACTTTTTTCGCAAAATCCAAATCTACGCCGATCGTTCCGCCGGAAATAAAATAATTAAATCCTTCATCCATGATAGCTCTTCTCACTTTTTCCTCAACTAACGTGTCATAGGAAGAACCTATCAATTTACTGGGATCGGTTGTATATTCCCAAGGAAAACCGTTCGGGCGATGTCCTGCCACGCAACAAATTTTATACTTTTCTTCCATATATAGTTCCTTTTTGTAACATACTTTCTTTAAGTTTACCACAATGAACTAAAAAAGTCAAATGTTCACTGTGGTCAACAGAATTTTTGTTTCCATTTATTATAATTTATATATAAAAATTGGAAAGGGCAAGGCGAAATAATGAGACTAGTGGAAGCAATCGGAAAGAGGATCGATGTTTTATTAAGCCAAAGGAAAATGAAACCGAGTGATTTAACGAAGCTTGGTGGGATACCAAGATCAACAATATCCGTAACGAGAAACGTAAAACGGAACACTGTTAAAATTGATACGATATATCAAATATGCGCAACCCTAAAAATCAGTTTGAAAGACTTCTTCGATGATCCGATTTTTGATGAAGTGGATGATTGAAACTATTGAATTTTTATACACCGAAAAAAGCACCCTTGCGGGTGCTTTTCGTTTGCTTAATGGGTACCAGGTATGCGTTCACGTTGTTTTTACGAGTCATCGTCGGGGGGAACGAACGGATCGGATCCGCTTGCCGAAGCGGGCTTGGGGATAAGCTCGGACGTAGGGTTGGACGTAGGATCGGGCGCAGGCGGCGCGTAGATCGGCTCTTGCGAGCGTTGCGGCGTCGGATAATTCTGTGGCATAGGATATCCCTGCGGCGGTTGCGCGCTGTACAGGGGCGTGGCTTCAACCGCGACGGAAGCCAAATATTCGATCATACGCTTATCGCGCGAGCCGTGCAGAAGCTTGCGCCGCGCCGTTTCCCCGTCGCGCGGATCACGCGCTTTCATAAGAAGATCCAAACGGTATTTCATGCGCTTGACCGAATCGGGATCCTCGTCGAATTTGGCTTTTTTGTCCGACAACAGTGCACACAACTGTTTGTACGCCTTTTCCGATTCCGTTTGGCGGTTGTTGAAAGCGTGCAGGACGGAGGTCAGATACAGCTTCGTAACGGCGTAGCGTTCGTTCTCCGTTTTTTCCAGTGTTTCCAAACAGAGCTCGTCTTTATTTTGACGGAAATAGATCTTTGCGCGCAAGATATTCAACTCATCTTCGCGATGCCAACCTTCCAGCGTTTGTATTTTTTTCAATGCCGCGGAATATTTTTTGTTTTCATACAGCGTCTCGGCTTCGTCCAGACGTCGACGGATCCGCATCGGACCGAGGAACACGGCGAGCAGCGTCAAGCCGAACAGCGCGACCAGCCCCACCAACAGCCCCGATACGATGCTGAAAATAAGAAATGCGACCAGCGTCACGCCGCCGGCGATCCCGATAAAAACAAACAGTTTTTTCATGTTTCCCCTCCTTATTATATGGTACACTCTTTTTTGCAAAAAACAAGCTTTTTCATGAAAAAAAGAAAAAATTTTCTTGGCTTTCGTTCGTCAACGCATACCTGGTAGGCTCATTTGTCTTTTAATATCAAAACTTCGTCCTCTTTTGCAACGTATACGATGCGGATATCGCGGCCGCAATACGCGCCGAACTGACCGTAGTTATCGCTGAATTTACTGAGGCGTTTTCCGTTGTAACGGAACTTGACGAGAATTTTTACGTCACCGCGCCTTTGAGAAGATTTATATCCCTCTGCGCTCAATACTTCTCCTTCCCTCAGCCATCTCGCGAGCTTTCTTTTGATCGCGATATCCATTACCAGTATATATCCGCCGAAAAATGCGCCTAACAGGCAAAAGACGATCACGCCGATCGTCATTCCGATCTTTTCGTACGGCGCGACGATAAGGGTCACGACGGCGCCGAATCCCCCTATAAGCATCAGAGCTATCCACAAAGGATAGAGCTTGTTTGTGGATATCCTACCGTATCGCAAGGATGCAGCTACGTCCTTTACGGTAAAATTTTCCTCGGTTGTGTTTTTCTCTTTTTTCATTATAGGAATATTATACCATAACTCCGCTCAAATTGCAATAGCTGTCGGAAAATTCTTTCTCCTTCTTCAGATTTTTTATTTGGTTTTATTTTACTCGACTTTTTTTGCGAAATTTCTTGACATCTTCCTTTTTCCATGTTATAATATAATCAATATTCAATCTCAATAAGCAAAAGGAGGAGCGAATGCAGGAACGGCAGACAAAACAGAAACAAATCATATATGAAGCGTTGCAGACGCTGGATCATCCGACGGCGACGGAGGTGTACGGATACGTACATAAGGTGCATCCGACGGTGTCGCGGGCGACGGTGTTTCGGGTATTGGGCGGATTCGCCGCGAACGGTCGTGCGCTGGAGTTGCGTGCGGCAGGCAACGAGATACGGTATGATTATAACGTAGTCCCCCACTATCACGCGCATTGCAAGGTATGCGGGCGTTTGGCGGACGTCGAGACGGAAGGAATGCCTGTGGAAGGACTTCGTGCGACGGCGATGCGAGGATTTGCCCTGGAGGGATATTCTGTCGAGTTTTTCGGGATATGTCAGGATTGTCTGGCGTGTTCGGGGGGCTTTGACGTGGCGGAAGAGAAAAGTTTATCTTGATTGTTTAAAAAAGCACGGAAAAACCGTTGACATTTTTTTATAAAAGGGATATAATAGAGAGCGTAATCGAGATTTTCGCGCGGGATCGCGAAGGTTTCGGTTGGTAAAAAAGATCGAATTTTTCTTATTTTTAAGGAAAATTCGGATGCAGGTGTCGCCTAGCGGTATGGCGGCAGCTTCCCAAGCTGTTCCCGGCGAGTTCGACTCTCGTCACCTGCTCCAACTAAGCACACTTCCACGACCTTGACTTGTAAGGTATATGGAAGTGTGTTTTGCTTTTTATCCCCATTTTCCCCTGTTGTATTAGGGGTAGCCCGAAACACCATAAGAAACCCTATCGTGTTTCGGGCGAAAATCTCATAAATACCACCTTTACGCAAAAATCCCGACCCTGAACATTAAGGATTTTGTATCTTTCTATATCTATCATTCAAAGAGTGGGGAAATCGGGGAAGACGGGGGAATCCACTCTAAACCTAAAAGTTTAAAGTTTTATGCCTACCTGCCCGAAAATAAACGGGGAAGTCGGGGAAATCGGGGAAGCCCTATCAAAAAGTCAAATCCCCACCTTCCCCACTTTCCCCGATTAAAACAGGATAGGCAAGCAAGGACTGCCCCCGAAAGGGGGATGCCCGAACGGGCAAAACAGGGTTAGATTTCCATAAAAAATCGCTTAGGGGGTGGGTGGGACAGGAACACCGCCTTCTTGCAAAAATCACACAAAAACACGCGCTCACGGCAGTTTTGTCGTGGGCGTTTGTCATTTCACAAAAACAAGGAGAATCAATAATGAAAACGACAAATATTTACTATATCGTGGATTGCTCGGTTAAAACCCGTGGCGAAACTGCAAAGCGTATCAAGCAAAACATAACAAAAGTGGCACGGGCATTGCAATTCTGCCCCTACAAGACAAAGTTGCATATTATCGGGTACAACGATAAAGCGTTCTTTGTTCATCCGTTCAACGCGTACCTGCCCCACGGAAACCCCGATTTTGGCGAAGGTTTGAAGATGTTGGAAAACGTAATGACCTACGGCAATAAATACCCCACGGCGAAGACTCGTTCGGTGTTTATATGGCATACTGCGGATAATGTGTTGGAAGGTTGGCAATCGCCCCTTGAAAGACTATTCCACAAGAAAGAGTTTGCCTTTGGCTTGCGCTACGTGGTGTATTACGGCAACCCCGACAAGTACACGAAACAGGCGTATTATCGCTTTGCGGAAGCTCCCGACAAAATCTTACGGCACTTCTCGGAAGGTCGCTTATGTAGCCTTGTACGCACGATTCAAAGGTAAAAGAAAAAAGATTTGGAAAAAGGGCGTGCCACTTAGGGATTTTTTAGACGTTATAAAAGAGTAGCAAAATTTTTGCTACTCTTTTCTTTTTTGCTTTGCAAAACACACGACTTTGCTTGCAAAGTATAGTGTGCTACACTTTTAAATTTTTCCACAAGGATAACTGTTCGACAAATTGGAATTTGTCGTTATCTATACTCATTTGGAACTTCGATATGAAATGTCTCACACAATAACTTCACATCATGTACATCATTTTCATCAAACTCGTATCCGAGATGGAACATTACTTGACTATATGGTTCAAT
>JBGVRF010000102.1:0-13765 GCA_045128175.1 Candidatus Scatosoma sp. | reverse complement strand
AGAGAGTTTTTGGACGCGATGTTTTGCGGAACGAGCGGCTTGGTCATGTCGCAGATCCGAGAATTTACGGGGCTGAATACCCCCGCGATACAAAACTGGATCAATCGTGGCTGGCTGTCCCATCCCGAAAACAAAAGATACAACAAAGATCAGGTTGCGCGGATACTTATCATCAATACGTTGCGCGAAACGATGTCGTTGGAAAACGTGGCGAGGCTGCTTTATTATGTAAACGGCGTTGCAGGTGATAAAACGGACGATATCATTCCCGAATCGGAGTTGTACGGGTACGTTTGCGATATACTCTTTTCTGACGCGACCGACGATAACGTGGACGAATATATTGACGGTACAGTCAAAAATTTTCGTGAACGCAAGCAGGGCGATACGGCCCGTTTGAAAAAAGCGTTGAAGATCGTGTATCTGAACTGCTCGGCGAAAAAGTACATTACACGTTCCAATCAAATGCTGAACGAGCTTTGCGAAGGGGGCTGAGCCCGCGTGTGGAGCAGAGCGAAAGAGGTTTTCCGTGAGGAAACACCCAAAATGCGTCTTTGGCGTAGAATAGAATATTATTAAGAAAGGAGGAATACAATATGTGGCAGAGTTGGACGGTTTTACAGCAGGTCTGTTTTTGCGTGGCGGCGCTGTTTTCGCTGATCTTGATCGTGCAGATCATACTTATGCTGATCGGCAGCGCTGACGGAGAAGTGGATCTGGACGTCGATCTTGACGGCGACGGTATTCCCGATTTGGGTGCCGATAGCGGGTTCAGTCTTTTTACAATCAAAGGACTGATCGCATTTTTCGCAGTCGGCGGCTGGATGGGGTTTGCATTCGGCGGCGGTTTTATCCATCCGGGCTGGGCGATCCTGATCGCCGTTGCTGCCGGTGCGGTGGCGTTTATCGGCGTGGGACTGTTGCTATACTGGATATCTAAGCTGGCAATGAACGGTACGTTGGACATCAAAAACGCCGTAGGGAAAACTGCGGAAGTATATTTGACTATACCCGCAAGCTGTAAGGCGGCGGGAAAGATCACCGTTCTAGTTCAAGGGCGATTGGTAGAGTTGGACGCGATGACCGAAAGTAACGAGCCCATCAAAACGGGCGCAAAGGTAACGATCGTGCGTACGGACTCGTCAACTTGTTACGTAGAAGCCGTTAAGGTCGCGTAACGAACAAAATGACCTACAAACAATAAAGAATAAGCAATAAAAACGGAAAAGACGGAATTTGTAACGCAGTTTCCGGAAAAGAAAAAAACATTATACAAGGAGAAAAAAGATAAAATGAGAAATTTGATCCTCGCTTCCGAAGGACCTTCCACCGGAGGAATCTTAGGTGTTGTTGCAGTAATTGTGCTGTTGATCTTCAGTGTTATACTTATCATTGCCACGAGATGTAAAAAATGTCCGCCCGATAAGATCCTCGTCGTTCACGGACGTGTAAAGAAGAATTCGGATGGTACCACGTGTTCGGCAAAGTGTATGCACGGTGGTCTGACCTTTGTATGGCCGATCATTCAGGATTATTCTTTCCTTGATCTGACGCCTATGTCGATCTCGGTCGACCTGAAAAACGCGTTGTCTCGTCAAAATATTCGTATCGACGTTCCCTCCAGTTTCACAGTTGGTATTTCCACAGAACCGGGCGTGATGCAGAATGCGGCAGAGCGTCTGCGCGGTTTGAAGCTTGGGCAGATACAAGAGCTTGCAAAAGATATCATTTTCGGTCAGCTTCGTCTTGTTATCGCGACGATGGATATCGAAGAGATCAACACGGACAGAGATAAATTCCTCGAAGCGGTGTCGCGCAACGTGGAAAGCGAACTCAAAAAGATCGGTTTGCGCCTTATCAACGTAAACGTAACCGACATTTCCGACGAATCGGGCTATATAATGGCGCTCGGTAAGGAAGCGGCGGCAAAAGCGATCAACGACGCGAAAGTTTCGGTTGCGGAAGCGGACAGAATGGGGGCGATCGGTGAAGCGAACGCGCAGAAAGAACAGCGTATCAACGTGGCAAATTATAATTCCGAAGCGATCAAGGGTGAAAACGAAGCGCAGGTAGCGATCGAAAACTCGAAGTCGTTACTCCGTCAGCGTCAGGCTGAAGCGGAACAGCAGGCTGCGTCGAGCGAGGCGATCAACTTTGCGAAAGCGAAAGAGGATGCGTACGAGGCAGAAAAGAGAGCCGAAATGATGCGTGCCGCAAAAGAAATGGCTACGCAGGAAGCAGATATCATTGTCCGCGCGGAAATTGAAAAGCGTAAAGCGGAACTGGAAGCGGAAGCGATCGCAGAACAGTACAGACGTAAAGCGAAAGGTGAAGCGGACGCTATTTACGCGAAGATGGAAGCGGAGGCGAAAGGTATGCGCGAAGTGCTTACCGCGCAGGCGGAAGGTCTTGCGGAGATCGTAAAGGCTGCGGGCGGCGATCCCAATGAAGCGACCAGATTGATGATCGCGGATAAGATCGAAGAGCTTGTCAAGGTGCAGGTCGAGGCGATTAAGAATATCAAGATCGACAAAGTCACCGTTTGGGACGGCGCGGGTAATGGCGAAAATGGCAAGACCGCTACGGCGAACTTTTTGTCGGGAATGACCAAGTCTATTCCTCCCTTGACTGATCTTTTCGCGATGACGGGGCTTACGATGCCCGAACTTGTCCGCGCGAAAGAGATCAAGGAAGAAACGTCGGAAAAAGGCTCTGAAACGGATAAAGAATAAGTTGCTTACCCAAAACTCCAAGGTTTTTGCAAAACGTCAGGGAGATCGTCGAAAGGCGGTCTCCCTGAAATATTTTTTGCGGCGCAGGCGGAAATAAATCGAAAAAAAATTTAAAAAAAATTTTTCAAAAAACTATTGACAAATATGAAAAACTGTGTTATTATATTATTACAGTAGTACAAAAACCAAGGCTACCTATCCGAAAAAATAAGGAGGACTTTACTATGAAGAACACGAAGAAAGTTTTGACGAAGCTGGTCGGCTTGACGTTGGCTTTGACGATGGTTGCGGCTTGGGGCGCTTGTTCTGCGTCGTATGTGCCGAACTATAATTACGCGGCCATGGGCGACGCTGTGATTCCGCCGAAGGATGCGAACGGAGAAGAATATACGGAGATCGTGGAAAATCCGTTTATTGACGCGGATAAGATCAATGAAAGCTATTTTTCGATCGACGCGAATACGGCTTCTTATCCCAATCTTCGCAGCCTGCTCAGAAACGGTTACAGCATTCCCAAAGACGCGGTGCGTGTGGAGGAGATGTTGAACTATTTTAATTACGATTACAAAACGCCGACGGACGGAAGCATTTTCTCCTTGACCTCTTCGGTGTTCGATACGCCGTATAACGAGGACACGAAGCTACTCACGATCGGGCTTGCGGCAACCGAGATAGAGTTTTCCGAGGTGCGCAATAATATCGTCTTTTTGATCGACAAGAGCGGTTCGATGGCTTCGGACGATAAACTGCCTTTGATACAGCAGGCGTTTTCTATGCTTGCCGAAAATCTCAATCCCGAAGACCGCGTATCTGTCGTTACATACGCAGCCGGCTCGGACGTGGAGCTTGATGGGGCGTACGGGTATCAGACCAACTTGATCAAAGGCGTCATCGAGGACATGGTAGCGAGCGGTAGCACTGCCGGTAGCGACGGGATCCAAACTGCGTACAGGATCGCAGAGAAGTATTTTATCGAAGGCGGAAACAACCGCGTCGTACTCGCGACGGACGGCGACTTCAACGTCGGTATCACGGGAGATAATGCGTTGAAGAGGTTTATCGCCAATAAACGCGATACGGGGGTGTATTTCTCGGTCATCGGCGTGGGTAGAGAAAATACCAAGGCACAGAAAATGGAGTCGTTGGCACTCAATGGAAACGGTACGTATAGCTATATCGATTCCGTTGCGGAAGCGCGTCGAGCATTGGTCGAGCAGATCGGCGGCTCGATCGTTACTGTGGCAAAGAACGTAAAGGCAGGCGTAGAATTCAATACGAAATATATCGACAGTTATCGGCTGATCGGGTATGAAAACAAGCTGTTGACGGAAGAGCAGTTTGACAACGAAGACAAAGACGCGGGCGATCTGGGTAGTGGTCACACCGTGACGATCGTTTACGAGTTGACGCTTACGGATGAACCTTTCTCTTCGGACGATAATCTTGCGCAGGTAAAAATCAGATATAAAGAGACTGCGGCGAGCGGTGTTGACGAAGAATCGGACGAAGCGCTGCTCGAGATCAAAACGGATGATTATCACCAACAACTGACGGATACCGACGCATTCGTTGCAGGCGTTATCGAATTTGCGTTGATCCTTCGCAATTCTATCTATAAAGCAGACGCGGATCTTAGCGATTTGGTCGATCGCTTGCAGGATCTCGAATTATCCGACGATGAAGCGAAGGAAGAATTTAGAGGATTGGTCAATCTGTATTATGAACAAACCAAGAGGATGAACGGTGTGACGGAAGACGAGGACTACTATTGATACAAACGTTTTAGAACAGCATTAAAAAGGAGTTTGACAAAGCGCTGCTCGCGGAAAAGCGGGCGGCGCTTGGCAGAAGCGCTCAGATACAGTTGAATAAATTTGAAAAGAGGCAAGAAAAATTTTATGAAAAAAATAGTCAGCCTGACGTTTGTAACTATAATAGTACTCCTATTAAGTGCTTGTGATCCGGGAATATATCAAATCGATGCGGATTCTTTGAATGACGTTATCAGTATCGAATTGATTGATTATGAAAATTCAAAGCAAAAGCATTTTTTGTCGTGGGTCCCCAATCAGTTTGATAAACTATCGCCGTTTGATAACGCCAACGCTACTGTTATTGAAGAGCTGGAAGAGGATAAAGTTCCCGACTTTATAAATGCTTTTGCGCAAACGGATATTTTACATACCTATTACGCGTATGATTCACCTAAAGACGTTTGTATAAAAATGAATTACTCAAATGGAAACTTTTTGATCGTATGGGCGAATTACAAAGAGGAGAGCTTTGCCGGTTATATAGGCGAATATTTCGCAGACGGAACAGTTTTCTCCTTTTGGGGATCTTTTAGCAGTTTGGCTTATTTTGAGAATTTGGTAAACGATTTCTTCGATTTCGGTATTTAATTTTCAGATTTTTGCAATCAAAACGTTTGTAAATACAGCGGAAAGAAACTCAATATTTTACAGATAAGAAAAGCCAACCTCTTCCACTTTTAGCGGAACAGGTGGCGTTTTTTTCGTCGCTTGGGCTGTTATTTTAATAAAGGTGGCAGTACCAGGGTTGCGATGACGGCTACGCCAAGGAGAATCCGATACCAACCGAAGGGTTTGAAATTGTGCTGTTTTACAAAATTCGTCAAAAAGCGAATCGCGAGAATGGAGACGCCGAAGGCGACTACGGAGCCAATAAGGAGCAGAAAAAATTCCGGTGCGGAAAATCCGCCGCTTTCCAGAAAAAATTTGACGAGCTTTAGGGCGCTTGCGCCGAACATGACGGGAATAGCGAGGAAAAAGGAAAAATCCGCGCCCGCAGGACGGGATAAACCGAGGATAAGCGCGCCTAAAATGGTCGCGCCCGAACGGGACGTGCCGGGGATAAGGGAAAGGGATTGAAAAATACCGATCAGGAAAGCCTGCTTAAAGGAAATATCGGCGGTAGCAGCGGTTTTGGGAACGCGATCTTTTTGTAGATTTTCCACAACGATAAATGCCGCACCGTATCCGATCAAGGTAAGAGCAATAACGAGCGACGTATGCAGATGCGATTCTAAAAAATCATCGAAAATAAGTCCGAGGAGGGCGGCAGGTATGCAACCGATCGCAATTTTTCCCCAAAGGCGAAGACATGCTTTGTCTGTGATAAGACGGGGCGCAGCATTGTTTTTTTCGATCGTAAAAGGAAACAGTCGTTTTCTGAAAAGTAATAAAACGGCAAAGATCGCGCCGAGCTGAATAACGACGAAAAACATTTCTTTAAATGCAGGCGACGCCTCCAAAGGAAGCAGATGATCCAATAATAGCATATGTCCCGTACTGGAAATGGGAAGCCATTCAGTGATGCCTTCCACAATACCGAACAGGATAACTTTTAAAATTTCGATCCAATCCATAAACACCTCTTTGCTTGTATTGTATGTATTTGAGTGGAAAAATATGGTGAAAAGGCAAAAAAACGCGGAAATTGCAAAAAAATACAAAAAATAAAGTAAAAAATATGATAATTACTTTCAAATAAATGTTGCAATTATCTTAAAAATATGGTATAATAAATTTACATACGGATAAAAACGATGAGGGGCGCGTGCACGTTTGCGTTTTTACACGATTTTTATCGGTAAAAAACAATCGGAGGATGCCGACATGAGGCAGGGTACAGTAAAGTGGTTCAATTCGGAGAAGGGCTATGGGTTCATAGCGAACGATGAGGGCGGAAGTGACATTTTCGTGCACTTTTCCGCGATCATCGCAGATGGGTACAGAAGGCTGAAGGAGGGACAGCAGGTTACGTTTGAAACGGAACCCGATCCCAAAAACCCCGAAAAGCTTCGCGCGGTGAACGTTCAAGTGATTCAACAGTAAAACCGCATCGATAAAACCAATGACAAAGCCGCGCTTTATGGCGCGGTTTTTGCTTGTTTTTTTACTTACGGTGGGGGCAGGTATGCGTTGAGCTTATTTTTGAGCAATGGTTTGCTCGGAGGAAAGATCGCGCTTTTGTGAAAATTGTAAGTAGTTTGTGAAAAAATCCGTCAAAAACGGCCTAGGAGATTGACAAAAGGCGGGGTTTGGTGTATAATCAATTAGGAAAGAAATAACAAGAGGGCGGATCATGTTTTCTGACGTAAGAATTTTAGGCATGGGGCTGTATGAAATATTCCTCACGATCGGGTTGCTGGTCGTCATTTTTTCGGCGGATCGGATGGGGATAAAACGCGGCTTCTCGGTGGGATTACAACGGATGCTTATCATTACGGCGCTTTTGGCTGTATTGTGCGGGCTGTTCGGCGCGATGTTTTTCCAGGCAGTTTACGACTGGATCGCGACGGGGGTATTCGATCTCTTCGGCTCCGGTATGACCTTTTACGGCGGATTTATTTTCGGCGTAGTCTTTTTTCTCTTAATATGGTTTTTCGGCAGCAAACCATTCAAGCTGGATAAGGAAGCAAAAGAGCGTTTTCCCGACGTTGCGGACATCGCGGCTTGTATGGTGCCTTTGGCGCACGCCTTCGGACGGTTGGGTTGTTTTTCGGCAGGCTGTTGCCATGGTCAGGTCACGGACGCGTGGTACGGCATTGTGATGAACGGCCAAAAGGTCGTTCCCATTCAGTTGTTTGAATCGATTTTCCTGTTCGCGCTTGCGGGGATAATGCTGTGGCTGTATTTTTCGCGTAAGGGCGAGAAGCGGTTCCCGTTGATACCTGTTTACGGCGTGGCGTATGGTATTTGGCGCTTCTTTATAGAATTCGCCCGCGGAGACGATCGGGGGGCAACGGTCGTATCCTTTTTGTCACCGTCCCAACTGATTGCGATCGTCTTGATCGTTATCGGCGTGGCGTATTTTTGTTTGTGGTATTTTTTGAAAAAGAAAAAAGCCTTTGCCGCCGTTCCCGCAGCAGTCGCAGAAAACGGAGAAATCAAGCAAACAGAGGAAAACGAGAGCGTCGAGGTATCGAAGGAAAATAACTTCGAGCTCGAAAACATAAATCGAAAATCAAAAAACGATTAAAGGAGAAGAACGGAAAATGGAAAGAACAGAGGCAATGAAAATTTTTGAAGAAACGTTTGGTCATGCGGCGGAGGATTTGTTTACGGCTGCCGGCCGGATCAACGTCATCGGCGAGCACGTGGATTATTGCGGGGGAAAGGTATTTCCTGCGGCGCTCAATCTGCGTTGCAACGTTTACGCAAGAAGGACGGGTGGAAATACCGTACGCATGGCGTTCCGCGGGATCGACGGAATCGTTACGATCGAAAGGGATAAGCTGGATTCCTATAAGGGGCTGAAGATCGGCAACTATCAGGCGGGGGTTGCATATTTTCTGCAACAGGAGGGCGTAGAGATTGTTGGTTGCGATCTGTTTTACGATTGTACCGTACCGTTTGGTAGCGGACTTTCCTCTTCGGCGGCGATCGAGGTTGCAACGGCAGTGGCCTTCTCCGAGTATGCAGGAGTGAAATACGATAAGGTGAAGCTCGCACTGCTTTCGCAGAAAGCGGAAAATCAATACGCGGGTGTAAACTGCGGTATTATGGACCAGTTTGCTTCTGCAATGGGGAAGAAGGATCACGCGGTTTTGCTCGATTGTTCGACACTCGAATACGAATATGTACCTTTGAAGCTGGGCGAATATTGTCTGGTCGTTGCAAATTGCAACAAGCCGCACAATCTTGTGGAGAGTAAGTATAACGTACGCCGTCAGGAGGTAGAAACGGCGCTTAAAACGATTCAAAGCGTATTGGACGTAAAATGTCTTGCGGACGTAACGCCGAAGCAGTTTGCGGAGGTGAAGTATCTGCTTTCGGGTGTGGTAGCGAAACGCGCGGAGCACGTAGTTATGGAGTGTGACCGCGTAAACAGAGCGGTCGCGGCGTTGAAGGCAGGAGATATCGTCGAGTTGGGGCAGTTGTTAAACCAAAGCCATTACAGCCTTCGCGATCTATATGAAGTGACGGGAAAGGAGCTCGATACGCTCAGTGAGCTGGCGAGAAAGGAAAGAGATTGTCTCGGTTCGCGTATGATCGGCGCAGGCTTCGGCGGTTGCACTATTTCTATTGTCAAAAAATCGGCGGTGGAAGGCTTTATCCGTCGGGTCGGTAAAGCGTATCAGGATGCGATTGGGTACAAGGCAAGCTTTTACGAGACATCGATCGAAGACGGGATCACAGTAGAGAAGCTGTAAAGCAAGGATCCGATTATATAAAATGAGGGTAGCAGGTATTTGATGAGATATATTTTGGCGTTAGATCAAGGCACGACGTCATCACGGGTCGCTTTGGTCGATGAAAACGAACGGATCGTCACGATCTTAAGCCGTGAATTTCCGCAAATCTATCCTGAAGAGGGATGGGTAGAACACGACCCGATGGATATTTGGTCGAGTCAATACGGCGTTATGATGGAGGTTGTAGCGAAAAGCGGTGTTTCTGCGCAAGATATCGCGGCGATCGGTATCACCAATCAACGCGAAACGACGATCGTTTGGGATAAGGCAACGGGAAAACCCGTTTACAACGCCATTGTTTGGCAGTGCCGTCGAACAGCGGGAGAGATTATAGAACTGAAAAATCGTGGATATGCGGAGCTGATCCGTCAAAAAACGGGGCTGATTCCCGATGCGTATTTTTCTGCAAGCAAGATCAAATGGATACTCGATCACGTCGGAGGCGCGCGGGAAAAAGCGGCTCGTGGGGAACTTTTATTCGGTACTGTGGATACGTGGTTGGTTTGGAAGCTGACAGAAGGGAAAATGCACGTGACGGACGCGACCAATGCTTCGCGTACGATGCTGTTCAACATCGATACGATGGAATGGGACGACGAGTTGTTGCGGCTGTTTGACATTCCCCGTGCGATGCTTCCCGAGGTGAAGAGCTCGGGCGAGGTCTTCGGTTATGCGAAGATCGGCGGTTTGGACGTGCCCATTGCGGGGATAGCAGGGGATCAGCAGGCGGCATTGTTCGGGCAGGGTTGCTTTGAGCGAGGCGAGGGAAAAAATACCTATGGCACAGGTTGCTTCCTGTTGATGAATGCGGGCGAAGAACGCCCGAACAGTGAAAACGGACTGCTTACAACCCTTGCGGCAACTTTGAAGGGCCAAAAACCGCAGTATGCATTGGAGGGAAGCGTGTTTATCGGCGGCGCGGTGATCCAATGGTTACGCGATGAAATGCGTTTTTTTGCAGAAAGCAGAGATGCGGAATATTACGCGAAAAAGGTGTCCGATACAGGTGGGGTGTACATAGTGCCGGCTTTTACGGGCATAGGCGCGCCTTATTGGGATATGTATGCGCGCGGTACGATCGTGGGTATCACACGCGGCACAAAACGCGAGCATATCATTCGAGCCGCACAGGAATCGATCGCGTATCAATCAGCGGACCTCGTTTTTGCGATGGAGCGTGATACGGGTATGTCATTGAAGCAGTTGAAGGTGGACGGGGGCGCGTCGCGGGACGGATTTTTGATGCAGTTCCAGGCGGATATTCTCGGCGCGGAAGTTTTGAAGCCCGTTTCGCATGAAACGACCGCAATTGGCGTTGCGATGCTGGCGGGATTGACCGTCGGAGTGTGGAAAGACGCACAAGAGCTGAAAAAATTACAGCAGATCGAACGTCGGTATTTGCCCGAGATGAGCGAAGAGATGAGGACTGCAAAATTAGAAAAATGGCATAGAGCGGTGGAACGTAGTCTCGGCTGGGATTTGCCTTAAAAAATCAGTCGCCGACTGTTTTGTTAGTCGGCGACTTTCCGATTGTTATATATTCAACGCAACCCTGCCCCTGTCGTTTTAAGAAAATAAAGACTTTTTTATGCCGGGAACAAGGAACAATAAACGTTCTTTTTTGTTGTCGGCGGGGGTGATCGCGCAATGCAACAAAAGTTGTTGCAAGATCGAGGCAATATGTGCGGGGGGAATGCCGATATCCAAAATATCTTTGCCCGTTACGGCAAGCTGTTTTAAGGTAAAAGGTGTATTTTTCTCTCTCATATCCATGAGGAGCCGTTGCCAACGCAAGCAGGTCGGCGCGACAGAGGTATCGTCTAAGCAGGCGGAAAAATCCGCTTGTTTTAACAACATCAGATCTTCTAAAATATCGTAGTGGCTGATAAAAAATCGACGTAACTTGTTCTCTTTGGCCTTGCAATCGAAATCGTACATGTGCCATTCGATAAGGGCAGGTATGCGTTCAATGCTTTTTTTGGGGGCTTTCCAACGCGTAAGCACAGCCCTTGTTAGGTCGGCGCCTTCGACGTGGTGTCCGTGCGAATTGCCGTCGCGAAGCATACAAGTCGGTTTACCGATATCGTGCAACAGCGCCGCCAATCGGATACGCGGATCGGCGTATTTTACCGCCCGCAAGGAATGTTCGAGAACATCGTATTTATGAAAATCGGGACGCTGTTGCATATCCTTGCCCAGCGCTAATTCCGGTAAAATGCGCGCAAGTACACTCATTTGCTCGAGCAGGGTCAGTCCCTGATAAGGTCCGTCTGCGTTGCCGTGCTTTTGATCTGCGATAAGCAGGGAGTTCAGTTCGGCAAAAATCCGTTCGGAAGAGATATCGTCGATAAGCGTAGCGTTTTGTTTCGCACCGAGGAAACATTCTTCATCGGGAGAAAAGCCCAGTTGTGCAGCTTGTCTTGCTAAACGCATCAAGCGGAGCCCGTCTTCTCCGAATACCTTTTGTGCGGGCGCAACGGTGGTCAGGCGTTTTTTTCTAATGGCCGAAATTCCGTCGAGCGGGTCGACGTATTTTTCCGCGCGGATGTCGTAATATACGGCGTTTGCCGTGAAATCCCGCCGCAATGCGTCTAGACGGATATCGTCGGTAAAAAAGATCTCAACGGGTACATGGGTGCCCCGTACGTATTTATCCGAGCGGAAGCAGCTGTATTCGAAATCGGTTTTATCCGAGCTTTGCAGTTTCACGGTACCCGTATTCCGATAAACGGCTTTGACTTGAAAACGGCAGCTCTCCGCTGCGGCGATCAGCTCATCGGCGGACATGGGCGAACAGATGTCCCAATCATAGGTTTTCGAGGTCAGGCCCGCAAGATGATCGCGTACACTGCCGCCGACTACATACAAGGGCGCGCGACAGGCGGAAGCGAGCATAAGCAGGCTTTCGGGGAGAACGGTGCGCATAAAACGCCCTCCTGAAAAAATTTTTATATTTACAGTATATCAGATTCGAAAATAAATTGCAATTCCCAACGAAGTATTATATAATATATTTATCGAAAAAATCAAAAAGCGGCGAAAAATAGAGTGATTTCGTCTTTACAAAGGATGAGTATGTATCATATCATTTACAATCCTGTCGCGGGAAAGAAAAATGCGTTGAAAAATCTGCGCGTTGCGGAAGATATTCTGACGAAGCGCGGCGTTGCGTATCAGGCACACGGTTCCCGGGGGTGTCAGGACGTTATGCGCATCGCGCGAGAGTTGTCCGAGCAAGGCGAAAGAGATTTTATCATCATCGGCGGCGACGGAACGCTGCACGAGGCGCTTAACGGACTGTGCGATCCGTCGGCTTGTCGCATAGGGCTGATCCCTTCGGGAACGGGCAACGATTTTGCCGCAAGGATGGGTCTTTCCCTTAACGCGGAGAAATCGACCTTGCAGATTCTCGACGGAGAGATCAAGGATACGGACTATCTGGAGATCGGCGGCGTGCGTTGCATGAACGTAGGCGGGCTCGGTATAGACGTGGAGGTTTTGGAACACTGTAAAAGGGGTAAAATAAAGGGGAAATTGAAATATCTTCTCAGCCTTGTGCGATGTCTTTTTACTTTTAAGGGCTGCAAGGTCGAGCTGGAATGCGAGGGCTTGAAAACAGAGAAAGACGTGCTGATCGCTACGGTGTGTAATGGGTCTCAGTTCGGCGGTGGTATCCCGATCTGCCCGACAGCTGCGGTGGACGACGGAAAGATTGACGTGGTCGTTGTTGATTGTATAGGCGGCGTATTGAAGATTGTTGGAGCGTTTATACAGCTGATGAAAGGAAAGATCCTCGAATATCGCGCAACGACGCATTTTCTTTGCGAGCGGATCCGCTTCGCGCCCCGGAAGCTGTGTACAGTGCAACTGGACGGCGAGCTTTATAAGGGGCTGGATTTTGACGTCAAGATCTGTCGGGGATTGAAATTTTATTGCTGAGCCGTAGCGTATACGTTTGCCGAAAAAATGAAAACGAACGGGGTAGGTATGCGTTCACGGTAAAAATATGTAAATGTAAAGACGAAAAACACGTAACGACGGAGAGGCTTTATGGCGTTTGGAATGACGTTTGGAACGTACAAAAAAATATTGGACAGGATCCCCGAAGGGGTGTTCGTATTTGACGATAAGCTGCGCGTGAAATTCACGAACGCAGCGTTTCGCCGTTCCTTTTCGGACGGAGCAAAGACAAAAGGCACGATTGCTGAAGCACTGGGTTGTGCGGAAACGGGAAAATGCGGCGAGGGCGCGGGATGCGGATATTGCGCGTTTTTGCGGACAATGAAAAAAGCGGTGGAGGAAAATACGGAAACGGCGGAGACGGTACATACGACAGCCAGACATTCCGATCGTACGGATAAAATTTCCGTGCGGATACGCATTTTGCCGATAGAGGATAAGGGAAAGCTGTTTTTAGGACTAACGGATGGTACGTATCAAACGGAGATCGAACGGGAAATGTTGTCCGCGCAACAGATGCAAAGACGGTTGTTGCCCGCAGGAAAAAGCATGGGCGGAGTGCCGTATTCCTATATGTATATCCCTTGCCTGGGGGTCGGAGGCGACCTTCCCGACGTGTACGAGCTGGACGGACAAACCTATGGCGTACTTGCCGACGTTTCGGGAAAGGGTATTTCCGCAGGGATGCTGTCTGCATTCGTCAAGGCAGGCTTTGATCGAAAACAGCCTGATCTTGCAATCGCACTTTCTCATCTTAATGCAAAGTTTAACGAGTTGGATCAGGACGAGCGTTCGTATATCACGGTGACCGCCGTGCGTATCAACACAAAAAACGGACGGCTCCGCTATGCCG
>JBGVRF010000101.1:0-3265 GCA_045128175.1 Candidatus Scatosoma sp. | reverse complement strand
AGTGTCTTCCCGTCCGTTTCTTGCTTTTCAATGAGGAACTCCGCATCGCTCATAACTGCGATCTGCGCCAAATGCGAAACCGCGATAATTTGTGTCTTTTTTGCAATTTTTGCTAGCTTTTCCCCGACAACTTTCGCCGTTTTTCCGCTGATACCAGCATCTATTTCGTCAAAAATATAAGTAGAAATCTCTTTCACGTCCGACAGTTGCGTTTTCATCGCTAACATAAAACGACTCATTTCTCCCCCGCTAATGATTTTGCTCAGCGGTTTCATCGGCTCTCCCGCATTAGCGGAAAAAAGGAAAACGATCTCATCCAATCCGTTATAATTTGCTCGCAAAACATCCTCTTCCTCATATTCTTTGAAAGAGATCTCAAATTGCGCATGCGCAATATTCAACGTCTTTAACTCTTCGGTCACACGACGACAAAACGCCGCGCTACAGTTTTTACGAATTGCGGTGATCTCCCGACAAATCATATAAATTTTCTTTTCCGTTTTCGTCTTTTTATCGGTTAAAACAGCATATTGCCCCTCGCAATCGGAAAGCAGATCGTATTCCGACCGTATTTTTTTCAGATATTCATCTATTTCCGTTTTATCTGCACCATATTTGCGCTTCAACGCGCCAATCACATCTAATCTTGCCTCGATTTCCTCTGCCTCATTTTCATCGAAATAAAGTTCTTCACTCATATCCGACAACGCTCCGACAGCATCCTCTGTATCCATTGCAATACTTTCTAGCTTTTCACAAATAGCCGCGTATTCGCTATCCAAACGAGATATAGACGAAAGTGCGCGTTTTGCGCCGCGCAAACCGTCCGTAACGCCGCCTTCACCCGACAATACTCCCAACGCATCTCGTACGGCGGATATGATTTTTTCAAGATTGTTAATCTTATTGCGTTTCGCTAAAAGTTCTTCTTCCTCGCCGTTTTTCAAATCTGCTGCTTCGATCTCCTCGATTTGAAATTTAAGAATATCCAATCTTCTGCCACGCTCTTTTTCATCTCCACCAAGCATCGCGATCTGTTCGTCAATATGTCGACGATCTTTCAATAAATCGGAAAGAGTTTCTTTTTTTACAGCCAAAGATTTTCCGGCGACCGCATCAAGCGTTTTCAACTGATTGCTTTCTTTTAACAGAAAAAAATGTTCGCTTTGCCCATGTACGTCCACAAGAGAATCGGTAACCTTTCGTAGCATAGACGCCGTTACCGTGTTCCCATTGACCTTAATAGCGTTTTTACCTGTTTCGAAAAATTTTCTGGAAATGATAATCTCGCCGTCTGTATCGATATCCATCTCCCGAAGCGTTTCAACAGCTTTCGAACTTTCCGAAACAAAAAACTCCGCTTTTACCATACATTCCGTTTCACCATAGCGGATCATTGAGCGATCGGCTTTTGCTCCTAATACAAAATTGACAGAATCGAGGATAACGGATTTTCCCGCGCCCGTTTCGCCCGATAAAACGTTCAGCCCCTCGCCAAACGAAATATCCGCGTTTTCTATCAACGCTACGTTTTTTATGGTAAGTCTGGATAACATATTTACACCTTGCCTTGAAACATTCGTTCTTATCTAAGAAATTCGTTTATCTTATTGACGATCGTCGTGGCCCCTTCATTACTTTCACAAACGATTAAAAGCGTATCGTCGCCCGCAACCGAACCGACAATATCGTCGTGGTTAAGCTTGTCTACCACCGTACCCGCATTAGCGCCGTTTCCAGCCAACGTCTTGATCACAACAAGATTTTGCGCCGTCTTTATCGATACAACGCAATCACGAAAAAGACTTTTCATCTTTGGTGAAATTTCATTTTCTCCGTCATTGATGTATGCATAACGATATTTTTTCTCTATTCCCGAAACCTTGAACAAATGTAGATCTCGGATATCCCTTGAAATAGTCGCCTGTGTGACTACGTAATTAAGCTTATTGAGCTCCTCACATAATTCCTCTTGGGTTTCAATCTCCTTGTGCGAAATAATTTCCAAAATTTTTGCATGACGTGCTGACCTTAACATATTTTTTCTCCTTGTTTTTCCTATTGTATTTTCATATCTGATTTATTTTTCGGTTTTTACCGTTTTTACCGTTTTTTTGATCTATTCTTCTTTCTTCTTCTCAATTTTTTTTATAACTTTAGCCTAATTTATTTCTTATCCTTGCAAAAAAATCTGAGTCTTCTTTAACGGGAAAATCCGCCGTAAAAGGTGCTTTCTTTATATGGAGTTCCGCTCCCTCGTTCAAAGCTGCAATCGCTCTCCCGTCCGCCAATATCATAGACTTTCCTTTGGAAACCCGAATTGTAAATTCGTCCGTATCAGAAAAGACAATCGGCCTTGCGCGCATAGAAAATGCGCAGATCGGCGTCATCATAAATACCGGCACCTCCGGAGTAAGGATCGCACCACCCGCCGAAAGCGAGTATGCTGTCGATCCCGTTGGAGTACAGATCAACAATCCGTCTCCCGATATCAAATCCGTACCCTCTTTTGCCTCTACCTGCAATTTTAAGATCTGGGTCGTTATTTCCGAATTAAACCCATAATCCCGTTGAATTGCGATTTCGTTAAGCGCGTAAAATCTTTCACCTACAATATTAAGTTGTAATAAACTACGTTTTACAATACGGCAATCGCCTTGTTTTAAATGGGTGAGAAGCTCCGCCACGCGATCGCGCTCCGCTTTCTCATATTCGGTCAAAAATCCTAAAGTTCCATAATTGATACCAATGATCTTTATACCTTTCTGAGCGGCGGGCAGCGCCGCATGCAAAATCGCACCATCGCCACCGAGGACGAGTACCGCATCCACTCCATCAATCTCCGCCGGCGTAAAAAAGCTTGCTGTTTCATAACCGAGCATTTGCAGGAAATGCAGTATTTCTTCCACGGTTTCCACAGTTTTTATTTTTGCAATGTTACCAAGAACCCCGATTTTCATCGTTTTCTCCTGTCGTTTATTTCCCGTCATTGTAACTCCCCCATTGAATTACGTCTGACAAAGTTTTTAACTTCTTCAAGTATGTACCTGGTCGTTTTCGCGCCTTCGTACACAGATTTTACATATAAAACATATTCAATATTCTTTCCTTTTCGTACAGGCGCGTTGATGATGCCAAAAGGATACAGTCTGTTCTCCGTAAGATATTGGAGGACTTTTTCCAAAATGGCGGGATGCGCCGACGGGGATACGATACCGCTTTTACCAATATGCTTATTTTCACATTCAAATTGCGGCTTTACCAA
>JBGVRF010000100.1:0-7243 GCA_045128175.1 Candidatus Scatosoma sp. | reverse complement strand
TTAACCCTTCTACCCCCCGCCGACGGGATGATGTTGGTTAAGACGGCAATGGGTGGGGTGTGGGTGGACGAAACAAACACGACGCCCTACGAATTTTATCAGTATTGGAGAAATACGGCGGACGAGGACGTAGAGAAGTGTATGAAACTGCTCACTTTCCTGCCGCTTGATACGATCACAGAACTGTGCGCATATAAGGACGAGCGTATCAATAAGGCAAAAGAAGTGCTTGCGTACGAGTTGACGAAAGAGGTGCACGGTGAGGAAAAGGCAAACCTTGCGCAGAGCCAAGCGAAGGCGGCATTCGGCGGTTCGGACGCAGAGCTTTTGACGAAGGAAGTGACGGAGGTGGCGACGGTCGTGGATGCGATGGTCGCGGCGGGTGTTGCAAAATCGAAGGGCGAAGCGCGTCGTTTGATCGAACAAGGCGGTGTTTCCGTGGACGAGATCAAGGTCACGGACGCGAATATGCTTATTCCTGCAAACGAATTCGTTTTGCATAAAGGCAAGAAAGTGCATTTGAAGATCGTCGTAAAGTGATGAATCTATAATAAACTGATTTTACCCGAAAAGGAGGATCTTATGGCGCAACCCGCATCGATCCGCACGGTGTTTGCTCGGCACGAGACCGAAAAAATAATCGAAAGATCTCGATTCCTCACCTATTCCACACACGTGGAAAATGAAGAGGAGGCGCGGGCTTTTGTCGCGGAGATCCGTTCTTTACATTCTCTTGCTACGCACGTCTGCTTCGCGTTTATTTCCGATAAGATCGGTAATCTGCAACGCTTTTCCGACGACGGCGAACCGCAGGGTACGGCGGGTGTGCCGATCCTCGAGGTGCTGAAAGCGAAAAAGCTATTTGAAACAGCGGTGGTGGTCGTGCGCTATTTCGGTGGAATCAAGCTCGGCGCGGGAGGGCTCGTGCGGGCGTATTCTTCGTCGGCGGCGGAGAACCTCGACGGCGCGGATATACGTGTATTGGAAATGTGCTCGGAGTACCTTTTTACGGTGGATTATCCGGGCATTGACAGCGCGCAAAAATATATTTCATCTCAACCCTGCTCCCTCCTTTCGGCCGATTACGGCGAAAAAGTCAGCTTTTCGGTTGCGGTCAAAAAGAAGGACGGCGAGGCGTTCTGTGCGGGGCTGGTGGATTGGATGCAGGGGCGCGTAAAAATAGAAAAACGAGAGGAGTATTACGCTCCTTTCAAGGAATAAAGCGAACAAAGACGGGGGGATCCCGTCTTTTTTTGTCGAAGCTATTGACAAAATCGCCGATTTGTGCTAAAATACAGAAAAAGGGGACTTTTATGAAATACTGTAATTTAGGTGATATCAGATCTTCAAGCATCGTGATGGGCTGTATGCGCATTGCGGATAAGACGTTGCAACAGACGGAGGACGTTATCGTCGAAGCGCTTCGCGCGGGAGTGAATACCTTTGATCTCGCGGATATTTACGGCGGCGGAAACTGCGAACGTATTTTCGGCGTTGCAATGCGCGATCTGGGCGTAGCCAGAAAGGATTTTATATTGCAAACGAAATGCGGAATCCGTCGAGGAGAAGAATTTACCTATTTCGATTTTTCGAAAGAATATATTCTTTCTTGTGTGGACGCCAGCCTCAAACGTTTGAACGTGGATTATATAGACATATTATTGTTACATCGTCCGGATACGCTTGTCGAACCGGAGGAGGTCGCAGAGGCGTTTGATCGCCTGCGGGAAACGGGGAAGGTCCGTGCGTTCGGAGTCAGTAATTTTTCCGCTTGTCAGATGGCACTGTTTCAAAACGCGGGGATAGAGATCGTTGCCGATCAGATGCAGTTTTCACTGGCGCACGCGTCAATGGTGGATACGGGCTTTAATATTAATATGTATAAAGACGAGTCTGCGACGCGGGCCGGGGATTGCATGGAATATTGTCGCCTGAACAAGATTGCGATGCAGGCTTGGTCGCCTTTGCAATACGGATTTATCGAAGGCGTATTTATCGGCAATGAGAATTTTTCACGGATGAACGCGGTTTTGTTGGCATTGGCAGAGAAATACGGTTGTTCGGTCTCGGCGGTCGCGTGCGCATGGATCCTGCGGCATCCGGCTTTTCAGCAGGTGGTGACGGGCACCGCTTCACCTTTGCATATGAAAGAAATATGCACGGCGGGGGATATCGAATTGACAAGGG
This sequence comes from Candidatus Scatosoma sp., assembly GCA_045128175.1. Classification (GTDB taxonomy): domain Bacteria; phylum Bacillota; class Clostridia; order Christensenellales; family Borkfalkiaceae; genus Scatosoma. The sequence continues at coordinate 5,056 of JBGVRF010000100.1, read as the reverse complement.
AAGAGTGGTATAAACTGTATCTTTCCACGGGGAAGACGCTTCCGTGAAACGCGTAGTAAGCGGAGAAGAGCGGCGTTGAAGCCTTAAGAAGACTGAAAAAGCAAAGGAATAAAACTGTTTACTTGTGCAAAATATACAATAGGGGCAGGCAACTTTGGTGATTTTGTCCATTGTATTTTTTCGACAAATATAGTAAAATGTTATTAGTAAAAAATTTGATAAGCCAAAATTGGAGGAAAAGATTATGGCAGGACTTTCGCTGAAAGGCATTAACAAAGTATACCCTTCCGGTGTACAGGCGGTTTTTGATTTCTGTTTGGAGATCAGAGACAAAGAATTCATCGTATTGGTAGGACCTTCCGGTTGCGGTAAGTCCACGACGCTTCGTATGATTGCGGGTTTGGAAGAGATCTCTTCCGGTGAACTCTATATCGACGGCAAGCTTGTGAACGATGTCGTCCCCAAGGACAGAGACATCGCGATGGTATTCCAGAACTACGCGTTGTATCCTCATATGTCCGTATATGACAACATGGCGTTTGGTCTGAAGCTTCGTAAAGTACCCAAAGACATTATCGACCAGAAAGTTAAGGCGGCAGCTGAAATCCTCGGCATCACCGATTATCTTTCCAGAAAACCGAAGGCATTGTCCGGCGGTCAAAGACAGCGTGTTGCGCTCGGTCGTACTATTGTTCGTGAACCTAAGGTATTCCTTCTCGACGAACCTTTGTCCAACCTTGACGCGAAACTTCGTGCTTCGATGAGAACGGAAATTTCCAAACTGCACGCTCGTCTTGCAACGACGTTCATCTACGTTACCCACGACCAGGTCGAAGCTATGACCATGGGTACGAGAATCGTTGTTATGAAAGACGGTTTCATGCAGCAGGTAGATACTCCTCAGAACCTTTACGATTATCCCATCAACCTTTTTGTTGCGGGTTTCATCGGTACCCCTCAGATGAACTTCTTCCGTGATTCCACGCTTACCAGCGAAAACGGAAAAGTATACGTCAACTTCGTTGGCGGCAACAAGATCCTTCTTCCCAAGACGGTCGAAGCAAGAATCAAGAACATCAACGAATATCTTGATACCGATAAGAAAGTGATCCTCGGCGTACGTCCCGAAGATATCCATCAGGATCAGCTTTTCATCTCCAACTCGCCCGAAACGGTCGTTACCGCTCGTATCGAAGTTATCGAAAAGCTCGGTGCTGAAACGCAGATCTATTGCGAACTTGATCACGAAGGAAAAGAATCCTCCGTCATCGACAACTCCACGCAGATGATCGCGAAGATCTCCAGCCGTGCGGTCGTAGCGCTTAAAGACGTTGTGGAGCTTGCGTTCGACGCAAATCATATTCATATCTTCGACAGCGCAACGGAAGCTTCCATGCTCGAAAGAGACGCAGGTTACGAAGTGATCGAAGAAAATGCGGAGGGTTCGGCATTCACGCCTCCTACACCTCAAGAAATGTCCGATCGTATCGCTGCTGCTCGTATTGTAACGAAAGAAATGAAAGCGCAGGCGAGAAAGGATGCAAGAATGGCGAAGCTTAAGGCTAAGCAGGACTCGCAGGCTGCTACCGCTGAAAAGACCGAAACACCTTCCGAAGACGAAGACAAATAAGTTTTGAACGTTTATTTATCTTAGAAACTCCGACCGCCTTTTGCTTAACGGTAAAAGGCGGTTTTACTTAGCTCAATAATAGACTCTATAATAAATGTTGGGGTATGAGAAAATATCTCAACATTTTTTGCTTTCAATAAAAAATTCCGTTTCCGATATCTTTTGACGAATCATGTTATAAAATCGCGATTTTCCTTTAAAATCCACGTATTTATAAGGAGGAAACGGACAAAATAGCGAAAAAGCCGCGCACTCGCTTGACGAATTGCAAAAAAAATGATATTATAGGAATATGGAAAATACCAACGAAATCAATCGGATCATTGCTAAAAATTTAACGTACTATCGCAAGGCCGCAGGTCTGACACAGGCGGAGCTGGCAGAGAAGATCAACTATTCGGATAAATCCGTTTCAAAATGGGAATCGGGCAACGGCATTCCCGACGTTTACACGTTGATGCAGCTTGCCGAGTTGTACGGGGTAACGCTAAATGCGTTTGTGGGCAAGGAAGAACCCAAACCTGAGCCGCCGATATCCGAACAAAAACCGAAAAACAGAGGGTTGCATATCCTGATCATGCTTTTGTCCAGCGGGATCGTATGGCTGGTCGCGACCTGTTTGTTTGTCGCATTGCAGATCTTTGATCCTTCTCTTCCAGCATGGATATCGTTTGTTTATGCGGTGGCGATCAATGCGATCATTCTGGTCGTTTACGCAAGTATTTGGAAATACCGTTTACTCAATTTTTTTTCCGTTTCCATATTGGTGTGGATGACTTTAACCTCAGTATATCTCACCGGTAGGCTGATCGCCGTTTATAACGGCGCTTCGTTTGACGGATTGTGGTGTCTGTTCCTTTTGGGAGTTCCTTTGCAGATTCTGGAGATCCTTTGGGTATTCTTCCGTTCTCTGTTCCGAAAAAATAGGGAAAAAGCGAATGGCGGATCGGGTAAGCAAGCGAAAGCTGAAAGAAACAAAGCAGAGCAGACGGAGAAGCTTGTAGAGGAAAAGGCGGAAACACAGTCGGAGATTACGACGACGGAGGGCTGATATGGTCGCGCAGAAATGTTGTAACTGCGGAAAAGCGGCAACGATGACATACGAACAAAAACGCGACGGGAAAAGTTGTAAAATCTTTTACTGTCGCGATTGTTACAAACGTTTGTTTTTTGATAAAAGCAGTCCACGGGACGAAGAGCGATTGACCGTTTGTCCATACTGCGGCACAACGGCTGCGGAAGCGTTGTCTAAAAAGCTGGTCGGTTGCGCCTACTGCTACGATGGAATGAAATTAGCGCTTATGCCCGCCATTGAAAAGCTACAGGGCGGTTTGGGCTTGCACACAGGGAAAGTCCCTCTTCTCGAGGATGAACGGGCACTCAGTGAAGAGGAAGAAGTCGCCGATGCGCAACTTCGGGCCGCAAGCTTTAAGCGTCAGCGTTATGAATTGCAGTTGATCATCAAGAAATTGGAAGAAGAGGGCAATTACGGCGACGCGTTGGAATATAAGACGAAGCTTGCCGATATGGAGAAAAACGCTGTTGTGGGGAGAGATTTTATATGGCGCAAGAAAAGGAATCCAAATCGATCGTAATCTCCACGCGCATACGGTTGGCCCGGAATTTTGCGGCGTATCCTTTTCCGCATAAGATGGACGAAGGACAAGCGGAGGACGTGTTACATCTCGTCGAAGAAGGACTGAAGCAGCTGGACGAATTCGTTTGTTATCCGATCGGGGAGATGAGCGAGGAGAAAGCCTTATTGCTTCAAGAACGGCATTTGATCAGTCCGGCATTGTGTAAAAGTAAGTACGGCGCGGCGTTCGTAGCGGCGGACGAGCTGACGTCCGTTATGGTTAATGAAGAGGATCATTTGCGTGAGCAATATATCCATAAGGGCGTGGAGCTGTATAAAGGCGACGAACTTCAAAAAGGCGCCAATCTTTATGCCGCATACGAGCGTATCTGTGCGTTGGATGACGGATTGGGTAGTTTATACGATTTTGCGTTTGATAAAAAGCTCGGATATCTGACGGCGTGTCCAAGTAATCTGGGTACGGGGATGCGCGCTTCGGTAATGATGTTTTTGCCCGGAATCGGAAAAAACGGCGAGTTGAAAAAGGTCATTCCCAGCCTGAAAGTAAACGGAATGACGGTACGCGGTGCATTTGGCGAGGGTACGACGGCGGAAGGACACGTGTATCAAGTCAGTAACGAGCGTACGCTGGGGAGATCGGAAGAAGACATTCTCGAATTGGTCAAGGATACGGTAAACGTCCTTTGCGATCTGGAAAACAGAGCGAGGGAGGATATCCTCACTACGGCGAAGTTGGAAACTCTGGACAGATGCTTGCGTTCGTACGGCGTATTGACAAATTGTGCAAAGCTTGAACTTAAAGAGTTTTTTGCGAAGATCGAGGACGTGAAATTAGGGGTTGCGCTTGGTTTTTTTGAGTCTGTAAATTTTGACGAGTTACATGATTTTATCGACGGAATGCGTCCGACGGTATTCAAGATAAAAAACGATCTGCAAGACGCGACGGGGGAAGAAACGGAGGCAGTGCGCGCGGAAACGGCATGTACGGTGTTGCCACGCTTGGTGCGGGTCGCAAAAAAGTAAGGTTGGCGGCAAAATAGCCGCAGGGAGCAAGATATGAGTGCTATTAAATATCCGTTATCGATGTCTACGGAAAATTTTAAAAAGGCGTTGCAGATCGCAAACGTAACGGCGGCGCAGGAAAGAATGAGTTTTGTCGGTACCGAACATCTGATCTACGCGTTTTTATGCGTTCCGGAATGTACGGCGTACGGTATTCTTGTTGGAGAAGGGGTGCTACTTGCCGAATACGGTAGCTTTTTTAAGCAGGTGGAAAACCAAGCCAACGTTGAAGGGATGACAACGCGCGTGCAGGAGATGTTTAATCGGGCGGTAGAAGGGGCGAGGTCGGCGGGAATGCTGGCGGGTACAGCGCATATGCTGTTCGAGATATTGAAAGATTCCACCTGTCAAGGCGTACGTTTTTTACGGATCATCAAGGCAGACGTTGAAGCGATAAAACAGAAAACGCTGTTGGCGTTACGGGTATTGGAAAATAAAAAGCGGTTTCAGATACAGTCTGAGGCAGAACCGTGTAAGCCGATCGATCCTCTGGATCCAAAAGGCGGTCTGAATATTCTCAATACGGGCAGTATACCAAACCCGCAAGGTAACAGTCAGTCGTTTTATCAGCCGCAACAATCGCAATGGAAGGACCAACCGAGCTTTTCCTCGGAAAGCCCGAAGTCGGGAAAAACGCTCAGCGCCAGCGCGGCGGAAAAGTTGTTGAATTACGGTACGGACATGACCGAACGGGCGCGGCTGGGCAAGCTGGATCCCGTTATCGGCAGAAAAAAGGAGATCGAAAAGGTCGTACAGGTCCTTTCGCG
>JBGVRF010000099.1:0-4135 GCA_045128175.1 Candidatus Scatosoma sp. | reverse complement strand
GTCCGAGCAAAGCGAATGTGTTCGGCACTTCCTAAGCACCTCAAAAAACGCCGCGGATACCCTTTTCGGGGTACGGCCTCGGCGTCTATCGTTTTCGTTGTTTATTCGACTATCGCAGTTTGCCACTTTGCAACGCATATGTTGCAAAGCGAGGCTAACAGTTTTCTCTTGCGTTTCTCCGCCCTTCACGTCATGGTCAAACGGATCTTTCCCGACCACGAAAGCTTTCTCCCGAAAACGGTCGGACTCCTCCGAATTCTTTTCGAGCTGACAGAAAAGCTTTTTTCAAACGTATATTACAGTATATGCAACAAAGAGAAAAATAAGTACCTTTTTCGTTTATTTTCTAAATTCTGCTGACGTGAAGATTTGTCAGCACTTCAGTATATTTTTCTTTCGTAAAAGATACCGAACCGACGGTCATGACCGTTGCCGTACCCGCCGCAACGCCTGCACGCAGGATCTCCGGCAACGGCGCGTCCTGTTCCAGCATCATCGCAGCTGCTGCCACCATTCCATCGCCCGCGCCGACCGTAGAATTAACCGCTACATTGATGCTTTTACAATAATAATTTTCCGTTCCGTCTGTGATAACCGCGCCCTGCTTACCGAGGGAAAGTAACACGCGTTTTGCGCCGCGCTGAACAAGTTCGTAACAAGCCTGCAACATATCCTCCTTGCTTTCGATATGTCTACCGATGGTATTTTCCAATTCGTCAAGATTGGGTTTTACCAAATCCACACCCACGCCAAGCGCCGAAAACAGCCGCGCTCCCTCCGCGTCTACGATCTTAAGAGATTTTTTATCTACTGCCTGCGCCAGCCGTCCGTAATAATTTTCGTCCAAGCCACGAGGAAGCCCGCCTGAAAGCACTGTTACGTTGCTTCTTAAGGACAACATACGTACCATAGCGAGCAGCTCTTCTACCTTTTCCTTGCTGACCTCCTCCCCAACGTCGTTCACCTCGGTGAGCATCGCGCGATTATCGATAAATTTATAATTCTCGCGTACGCGACCTTTATTCCATACAAATGTAAACGGAACGCCTTCCTTATCCAGCGCGTTTTCGAACATATAACCGTTTTCGTTATACATCATTCCCGTCGTATAAGCCTCGCCGCCGAGTCTGCTGACGCCGATAGCAACGTTGAGCGCTTTTCCGCCCAGAGAAAGAGATTTGCTTTTCACCTTGTTCATTTTTCCAACGTTCAAAGCGTCAAGCTCTATTGTAATATCCGTACACGGACTCATGCAAACAGTTAAAATCATAAAAATTCCCCCTTTACGGCAAAAAGGCTCTGCCGTAACCCTATCCATATATTATATAACAACAAAATGCGATTTTCAATCTGTATCAAGAAAATTTTCTCTTCACTTTTACCAAGTTTTCACTTTTATCGCATTATGCGCAAAGAAAAGCCGCCTTCCCAAGAAAGCGGCCTTCCGACTGTTTTCAAGCCTTTACATAGAGATCATCTGCAACGTTTCATACAGCTCGTAATTGAACGTTTTCTTCATAGAAACCGCTTCGATAATATCCATATCTATAATTTTATTGTCGCGAATACCGACAACGCGGTTACCGATGCCGTCGTTCAACAAGCGAACGGCTTTGTTGCCGAACTGCGCCGCAAGCATTCTGTCCGCCATCGAGGGCGAACCGCCGCGTTGTACGTGACCAATACAGGTAGGACGTACGGAATAAGGCGTGACAGACTGTAACTGTTCCGCAAAATTCTGCGCGCTCATAACGCCCTCCGCAATGACAATGATATTGGAATGTTTGCCGTTCGCTCTTGAACGGTTGATACGAGCAACGATATCCTCCATATCGAAAGCGATTTCGGGAACGACAATAATCTCTGCGCCCGACGCAATACCGCTGAAAAGGGCAATGTCGCCGCAATGACGGCCCATTACTTCCACAACGGAAATGCGTTCATGCGAGGTCATCGTATCACGAAGCTTATTAATGATGTCAAGACAGGTATTGACTGCCGTATCGAAACCAAGCGTATAATCGGTGTATTCAAGATCGTTATCTATGGTGCCGGGAATACCGATCGTAGGCACGCCATACCGTTCACTGAGAACCTTTGCTCCACGGAAGGAGCCGTCTCCTCCAATGACGACCAAGCCTTCGATACCGTGTCTTTCCAGCGTTGCAACCGCTTTTTCCTGACCTTCTTTCGTCATCATTTCCAGACATCTTGCCGTCCTCAGCTTCGTACCGCCGCACTGCACGATGTTAGATACGCTACGCATTTCCATAGGAATTACATTATCATCCATAAGCCCCGCATAACCACGCTCGATGCCGTAAACTTCCATACCGAAATATATACCGGAACGCACAACCGCACGAATGGCTGCGTTCATGCCGGGAGCGTCGCCGCCGCTCGTCAACAAACCAATACGTTTCATATTTTTACCTCTATTGTTTTTTTCATTATTCTCAAAATAACAGTCCAAAAATCATCATATGTGAACTTTTGCACTTTTTCACCAATAATATTATAGCAAAACTTTTAAAAAACACAAATGTTTTTAAGGGATTTTTTTTATTTTTTTGTGTTTTTCACATAAGTTTTATGCATTTTTCGGGAAGAAAGCTGGAAAGCTCCGCTAATAACGCTTTATTTAAGCTTACTTTTTGCGAACAGAGCATTTTTTTACCGTCGCGAACAAACCACACTACGGTGTCACCGCTGTAAAAGGTCAGCGTTTCCAACAGTTCTTCCACGTCTTCGTCATCTAAAGGCGAAACGTTGAGCCACAGTTTTTTCTCCGCATCCGAGCTTTGCGGCGTCCGCGGCTGGGGCGCAGGAGACATACTTTCCGCACGATATGAATATCCGCCGCCCATATAGCTTTCGCTTGAACTGACGTTTTCATTCGTTCGAATCTGAGGCTTCGGTTCGTCCAGCGTAAATTCCGTCATTCTTTCCACGATAATGACCGGCAATTTTTCCTCTTCGATGCTGATCTTACCGGAAAGCGATACGACTCTGTCTGCCACAAGAAAATTTCGGATACGTTCGTAAACTTTAGGGAAACAAACGCACTCGATCGAACCGTACATATCTTCGATTGTAACGAACGCCATAAACGCGCCGCTACGCGTCTTCAGCTTTTTAAACGCCGAGATCATACCGCCCATCGTGACCTGCTGACCGTCCTCAAGAGAGTTATATTCTTTTCTCCCCGTTTCTTCGTCTTCCTCGTATTCGTTGAGCATCGAGCAATTAAACGTTTTATCCTTGAAGTACGGCAAGAATTTTTCAAACGGATGCCCGCTGACGTATACGCCGAGAACGGACTTTTCCTTGGAAAGACGTTCCATCGTTTCGTATTCGGGAATATTCGGATATTTAATCTCGATATCCTGTTCTTCCAAAATCCCGCCGAACAAAGAGATCTGTGCCCCCGATTTCTGCTTCTCCATGCCGTTGACGCGCATAAGTACTTCTTCGTATACAGTAGCAAACTGCGCGCGGGAATAACCGAAACAATCAAAGGCGCCTGCGTAAATAAGACTTTCGACAATACGCTTGTTGACGTATTTCCCGCAACGCATTGCAAAATCTGCAAAGTCTTTAAACAGTCCGTTTTCGTTGCGCTCCTGAATTACGGCTACGATAGCGTCCTGTCCGACCCCGCGTAACGCGCCAAGACCGATACGGATCCCTTCGCCCTCTACCCAGAAAATATCTTTGGATTTGTTGATATCGGGCGGCAGAACGGCAATATTTTTTTCCTTCATATACATGATATATTTGGAAATTTCCTCGATCTTATCAATTCTGTCGTTTAAGATGCCCGCCAAAAATTCTTTTGGGTAGAAATATTTAAGATACGCCGTACGATATGCAACCACCGCATATGCAGCCGCGTGTGATTTGTTGAACGCATAGGACGCAAAGCTTTCCATATCCGCGAATATCTTCGCTGCGACCTCCGCGGGAATACCAAGCGACGCGCAACCCGTGATGCCTTCCGCCGGCGCTCCATAGATAAATTTATCCTTTTGTTCCATCAGCTCTTTTTTCTTTTTTTTCGCCATGGCGCGACGAACTAAGTCCGCTTGACCGAGCGAATATCCCGCGAGCTGTTGGAAGATCTGCATTACTTGTT
>JBGVRF010000098.1:0-3953 GCA_045128175.1 Candidatus Scatosoma sp. | reverse complement strand
CGTAATATCGTAAAACACCAGCTCGTCCGCGCCGTTCTCCGAATATATTTTCGCCAATTCCACAGGCGACGCGACCTCGCGCAAGCCTTCGAAATTGACGCCCTTTACTACCTTGCCGTCTTTAACGTCCAAACAGGGAATAATACGTTTTGTGATCATTTCGCCACCTCGATCGCTTCCGCCAGATCGATCGCACCAATATAGTACGCCTTACCGATGATCGCGCCGTACGTGTTCAACTCCGCCAGCGCCTTGACGTCCCCGATCGTCGAAACTCCGCCCGACGCCACCACGTCCATCGCGTATTTCTCACCTATCTCTTTGTACATAGCCAAATTTGCCCCTTTCATCGCGCCGTCTTTGGAAATATCCGTACAGATGATCGTCTTTACGCCGAGACTCTGCATCTTGCCCAAAAATGCGTCCGCACTGTAATCGGACTTTTCCAGCCAGCCTTTAATGGCGATCTTTCCTTCCGCCACGTCCGCGCCAACCGCGATCTTTTCGCCGAACCGCCCGAGCGCCTCTTTTAAAAACGTCTCGTCCGTCACAGCCGCCGTTCCGAGGATCACTCGCCCCACGCCGACGGACAAATACGCTTCTACCGTCCGCATATCGCGGATACCGCCGCCAATCTCCACGAACAGTCCCGTCTCTTCCACGACTCGCTTCACTACGTCAAGATGTGCGGGCTTTCCTATTTTTGCGCCCTCCAGGTCGACCATATGCACGCACTCCGCGCCTTTTGCCTTGAAATCACGCGCGACCGCTACGGGGTCCTCATTGTATACGGTCATCTGCGCGTAATCACCTTTGAACAAACGCACCGCTTTTCCGTCGTATAAATCTATTGCGGGAAAAATTTTCATTTCTCTTTTCCTTTTTCTCAATCTTTCGCTTCGCAAAACGCCCGCAGAATATTCAATCCCACGTTCCCGCTCTTTTCGGGATGAAATTGACACCCCAGCACGTTTTCCTTCGCCACTGCCGCCGTCAGCGCTTTATCGTAATCCGTCGTCGCCACAAGGCTATCCTTGCAATTCGTTGCAAAATACGAATGTACGAAATAAACGTGATCGCCTTCCTTACAATATTTAAACAACGGATCCTCTCTTACGAAATGTAATCCGTTCCAGCCGATCTGCGGCACTTTCAATTTCTCGTCGATATACCCTTTCATCGGTACGACGTCGCCCTTCAAAAAGCCAAGCCCTTTATGCTGTCCATATTCGAAGCTACGCTCAAAAAGCATTTGCATACCGAGACATATGCCCATAAGATACTTACCTTTCTTCACTTCGTCGGCAAGCACTTGATCCAGCCCCGACCTTCTCAGCTTTTCCGCTGCATCCGCAAACGCGCCCACACCGGGTAACAACAGCTTTTCCGCGTTTTCGATTACCCGCTTATCCGAGGTCACGACCGCGTCCGCCCCTACCCGATCAAACGAGCATTGCAGGGAAAACAGATTCCCCACGCCGTAGTCTATGATCGCTATCATTTACAAAACTCCTTTCGTGGACGGCACTTCATCCTTTCTTTTTTCATCGATCGCCGTCGCCTTGCCCAAAGCGCGCGCCACCGCTTTAAACGTTCCCTCGATGATATGATGTGCGTTTTTACCCGCCAACTGCGTCACGTGTAACGTGATCTTCGCTTCGCGCACAAACGCCAACCAAAACTCTTCGCAAAGCTCTGTGTCGAAATTCCCCACTTTTTCCGCCTTGATATCCAAAGCGATCGCCGCGTGATCCCGACCCGAAATATCTACTGCCGCCATGATCAGCGTTTCATCCATGGGCAAAATAATATCTCCGTAACGGACAATACCCTTTTTATCTCCGAGTGCCGTATAAAACGCCTTGCCTAACGCAATACCGACGTCCTCCGTCGTGTGATGATAATCCACCTCCACGTCACCCTTACAACGCACCGTCAAGCCATAGCCCGCGTGCTTTGCAAACAACGTCAGCATATGGTCGAGAAAGCCGCAACCGCTTTCGATCAAGCTTTCCGTCCTCCCGTCAAGATCCAGCTTCAATACAATATCCGTTTCCGCCGTTTTCCGCGTCAGCTCCGCCGTCCTCATTGTTCTTTCTCCTCGATGATCTCTTTCGTTTTCGCAAGGAAAACGTCCATCTGTTCTTTTGTTCCGATCGTAATACGGTTAAACTCCGCGATCCGCTCATTGTTAAAATGCCGCACCAGCACCCCATGCGCCTTCAGTTTTTCATACAACTCTCCGCCACCGACCTTCGCCGACCTCGCAAACAGGAAATTCGTTTTGGAATCCAACACTTCAAATCCCATTTTCCGAAGCCCCTGCGTCGTATATGCGCGCGTTTTGCAGATCTCCGCGCAATTCGTTTTAAACCATTCCTCCTCGCAAAGCGCCGCGTACCCTGCCATCATCGTCATGCGGTTGACGTTATAGGGATTGGTCGAATATTTCACCGTGTTCAGATCTGCGATCAGACCGTCGCAAGCAAACCCCACTCCCAAACGCGCGCCCGCCAAGCTACGCGATTTCGAAAACGTTTGCGTGACAAGTAAATTATCGTATTTTTCGATCAGAGGCAAACAACTCTCGGCACCGAAATCCACGTACGCCTCGTCGATAATAACGACGTTGTCGGGATTGGAACGCACGATCTCCTCTACCTGTACCCTTGTAAGCGCAAGCCCCGTCGGCGCGTTGGGATTTGCGATGACGATATTTTTCCCGATTCCGATATAATCCTTCGGATCGACGGAAAAATCCGCTTTCAGAGGTATCTTTTCATATGGTATACCGTTGAGCTTAGCGAACACCGAATAGAACCCGTACGAAACGTCGGGAAAAACGATGGGATGCGTCTTATCGCAAAAGGCCATAAATGCGAAATTGAGGATCTCGTCCGAACCGTTCGTGAAAAGCAACTGCGACTTTTTTACCCCCCAAATCTCTGCCGCCTTTTGGACAAGAGCGGTACATTCGGGATCGGAATACAGCTGCAATTTTCCCGCCTCCGCCTTTGCCGCTTCTACGACCGATCGAGGAGGCGCAAAAGGCGATTCGTTTGTATTGAGTTTTATGTACTGCATATCTTTCGGCTGTTCGCCCGGAACGTACGGAACGAGCGCCGCGTATTTTTCACTGAAAAATTTACTCATAATCATACCTTAATTTTAGTCTGCGTCAAACCGCGGAGATACTTCCGACGGAAGCGTATAGTACGTACGTGACCGAGAAAACGCGCAGTTCAACGACGAATTGCGATGTATATACGCGGTTAGCTCTTTATTCCTCTTACTACAGCGCTGCGGGCGTGCGCCTCCAACCCTTCCTTTTTCGCAAACGTCGCCACTTTGTCCGCGACCTTATCGAGTGCCGTTTCCGTATAATAAATATATTGTGATTTTTTCACAAAATCATCTACGGAAAGCGCGGAGGAAAACCTCGCCGTACCACTTGTCGGCAGAGTATGGTTGGGGCCCGCAAAATAATCTCCCAATGCCTCGGGACAGAATTTTCCGAGGAAGATCGAGCCCGCGTGCTTGATCTTATCCAAATAAGCAAACGGCTCGTCCACACACAATTCAAGATGCTCGGGCGCGATCTCGTTTGCGATGTCGATCGCTTCCAACAGGTCGTCCGCAACGATGATCTTGCCATTGTCGTCGATCGACTTTCTCGCGATATCCTTCCGAAGTAAAGTAGGGATCTGCTTTTCAAGCTCTGCGGAAACCGCCTCCGCAAACACCGAGTCGTCCGTCACCAGCACTGCGGAAGCCATTTTATCGTGCTCTGCCTGCGACAAAAGATCCGCCGCGATATGCGCGGGATCATTCGTCTTATCCGCCACGATCAAAATTTCGCTAGGTCCTGCGATCATGTCGATAGACACTTTGCCGAACACCTGCTTTTTCGCCTCCGCAACGTATGCGTTGCCGGGGCCTACGATCTTATCCAC
>JBGVRF010000097.1:0-8147 GCA_045128175.1 Candidatus Scatosoma sp. | reverse complement strand
GTGTAAGTACCGTATACGAAAATACGCTCGCCCGTGCCAGGATCGCAAAGACCCTTCTTGCTTTGGGGGGGAAGGACGACGTTCCCGTTTACGTCGGGGAGGGACGGCCTCTGAGGGCGACCTACGTGCATACGATCCCGTTGGATACCGATCGTTTGCCCAAGACCTACGAGGAAAACGTTTTCGGCGGCGCGGCGGTAGAGCGTAACGGCGTAGAAGCGCTCCATGCGGCGTTAAACGCCCTCGGAGCGTTGAATATCGTTACACTCGGGGCGCTGACCAACGTGGCGAGATTACTCGAGAAATACCCCGAGGACGAAGCGAGGATCGAAAGGCTGTATATTATGGGCGGCGCGGTACGGCTGAATCTGAACGAGTTTAATTTTTCTTGCGATCCCGAAGCGGCGGAGCGAGTCCTGCAAAGCGGCGTGAAAAAGAAGCTCGTAGGCCTCGACGTTACCTTTCAGTGCGCTTTGTCCCAGGAACAGATCGCGCGGTTGAAAGAATGTCGGAGTGAGCTCGTGAAAAGAGTGCTTCGTATGAGTGCGTTGTGGGGAAACGGTATGATCCTGCACGATCCGCTGACGCTGGGGGCACTCCTTTCGGACGAATTCGTGGAATTCGAAAAAGGAGATCTCAAGGTGGAGACGGAAGGGCATTATTCGCGCGGGAAGTGCGTAAACCTTTGCGATTTCAACTGGCGTAGAGAGGGCAGAGAAGATCTGCTGATAGCTAAAGGAGTGAAAGCAAAGGAATTTTGCGAATATTTCGTGGAACGGGTGTGCGCGTTGGATGCGGCGATCGTAAAACGATAATCCGTGCTTGCGACGGATACGGAAAACGACGGTTTTTAACCATTATTTATCGGAAATTATGGCAAACGCCATAAAAATAAAAAATTAGGAGGAATCTTATGAACAAACTCACAAAACTTTTGAGCGCTGTTACGGCGTTCGCAGTAGTAGCGGCGGCAGGGGTCACGGCGAAAGCAAATGTCGTGGCAGACGCAGAGGAAGCGACGGCAACCTATTCCGTAAAGGAATACACGCCCGATCAGTACGACACCGTTAATTACTATGGCGGTGCGGGGGATATCAACCCCGAAGACGGCGACGGTATCACTACTTTCGCGCATATCGGCTTGGTAACGCCCCTCGAAGGCGCGGATATCAACTTTGACACCAGCTTTACGCTGCTTTCCAAAAAAGCGGTAGAAGAGGGCGGCACCGGTGTTGACGGCTGGGTAACCTATTCTTTCGCAAAGACGCCTGCGGATATTTCCAGCGACGGAACGATCCCCAGCTATGCAAGCGGCGCAGACGGCGTATTCCTGCACGTTACCAACTATTCGGGCACGACCGCTCCCAACTGCGTGGAGGTACAGCTCGTACAGAGATTGAACGGTGAGACCACGACGCTTGGCGTTGTTTTCGTAGACAATATCGTCAACGAAAGAATGAATTTCTCGCTTGCGCAAGGCGAAAGCGGCGCTTATACTTTGACCTTGACGAAATTGTCCGACGGCCAGGTGCTTTATTCGGCGGAGAATCTGCCCTTGAACACGGCGGCGTTCGTCAACGAAAACGGACAGACCTACTTCTCAACGGCGATTTACGAAGGCGAGGGGTGCGACGGCAATCATTGGGAACATAGAGGGTTGTCCATTTATAGCGTAGACGCGTACAACGTGGATATCGCGGCGGACGACGTAGTTCTGTCTCAGACGGAATACACCTATGCAGAGAGCGCTTGCTCGCCCGACGTTACCGTAACAGTAGGCGGCGCGACGCTTGTCAACGGCGTGGATTACGCGGTGGAATATTCCGATAACGATGCGGTCGGTACGGCGACGGCAAAGGTGATCTTCTACGGTGCACTCGGCGGCAACGTGGTAGAAAAGCAATTCGTTATCAACGCGCCCGTATCGGATACGACTTCCGATACCGCTTCCGATGAGACCTCCGAGGCGACTTCCGATACGAAGGACAGCGATTCTTCCAAGGACGAGGATAACGGTGCATTCGGTTGCAGCTCTATCGTTACGATGGGCTCGATGGTGACCGTTCTTGCACTCGGTGGCGTAGCGTTGCTTGCGAAAAAGAGAAAATAATCGGATCGCTTAAGCAGGAAAAGTTCTCCCACGAAAGTGGGAGAAGCTTTTCCTAATTTCCAAATCAATAGTGAAACCGAGCCAAATAGACTCGGATAAGGAGGATAAAAAATGAAAAAATTGCTTTGCGGCGCACTTGCCGCTGTCAGCATACTAGTATACGGCGCTGCGCCTATCGTGTCGGCGTCGGCGGCGGCCCCTTATACCGCGGAGGACTGGGATCTTACGCGTGCAACCGTGGAATATACCGACGCGGGTATCGAGATCACGCAGACGGAAATGGGGATTCCCGACAGTCAGACGATTGCAATCTTAGAGGTGCCCTTCGAAAATCTGGATTCCTTTGAGATCAAATTCAGCGTTACGATGAACGACTACGTTGCGACGGGGCGTTTGGCGAACGACGTATGGGCGGCGGTCAACGTGATGGGCGTGCCCGCGTTCTTCAACTGGAGAAACAGCGAAAGCTACGGCTGGGCAAAGGACAGCCCCGGTCTCGTTACCCGTTTCTTCAGCTACGACGGCGATCTTCGTCTGATCACGGACGTGTATCAGGAAGGATATAAGACGGCGGGGGACGATCCCTCCAGCCAGACGGTGGACACGTGGACTTGCCTCAATACATCCGCAGGTGCTTCCATCGAAAAGGATATTACTTTGAAATTTGCATGGGAAACCCTTGCCGACGACGCGAGTAAGAGCTTTTACAGTATGTATATCAACGGAAACAAGGTCACGACCTCCGACGAACTCGCATTCGTGGACAGAGAGGTGTTGTTCCCCGAGGATAAGCTTTATCTCACCGTCGTTATGAATACGCAGGACAGAGAGACCAACGATTTCAGCAAAGTCGTGATCAAGGAGATCAACGGCGTTGCTATGGGCAAGGTCGAAGACAACGGTTCGAGCGAAGACAACGGCGGGAATAACGGCGAATCGTCGGGCTGCGGCTCTGTGATCGGCGCGACGGCAACGTTGACGGGGCTTGTGGCGCTTGGCGTTTGTTGCGTCGCTTTGAAAAAAAGGAGGGAGTAATCTTGTGAAAAGGTGGCGAAAAATTATGGGTACTGCCCTCGGCGTTCTGATGGCGTTTTCCGCCTTTTCCGGTTGCGTTGACAACGGCGCTTCTTCTTCGTCCGAAACTTCGTCCGACGACACCGTGGTAAACCCGGAGGAAAAGACGATCTCGTTGCATCTTTGGGAGGATCCGGCTTTGGAGGATCGCCCTATGGTAATGATGCATTCTATTGCAAATTCCCTGATAGACGACGTTTATAATCGGGGGTACGGCGGTATTGTTACCAATGTGTCCTGGGATAACAGCTATCTTCAAAACGCGCGGGCGTTTGCCACGCTTAAGGCCGGGGTAAAATACGCCGTAGATAAAGGGATGCATATTTGGCTGTACGACGAATACGGTTATCCTTCGGGCGCTGCGTTGGGGCTTACCCTTAAAGACAATCCCGAGTACGAGGCGTTGGGGCTTGTGTCTAAAGCCGTGGTGATCCCTTCGGGAAAATCGGAGACGGTAGATCTGTTATACGGTCATAAGGAAATCGTAGCGGCATATCTCTACGATGGGATAGACGTAAATTCGATGGAGCTTTCCTCGGCTCAAAACGTTTCGTCGGCGATCTCGGCGGATAAGACCTCCGTTTCCTATACGAACCGTTCCTCCACCTCTAAGGTGCTTGTGGCGTATATGTCCAAACGATGGTACGAATTTACGCACTCGATGGAAAATTGGTATGCGCAGCAGCGATATATCAATATGCTGGACGAGGAGCCTACGAAAAAATTCATTTCGCTCACGCACGATAAGTATTACGAGGAGCTCGGGGAATATTTCGGCAATGGTATACAGGCGTTCTTTACGGATGAGCCTGCGTTGCAAGGAAACTATTTTAACATTACCGAGCACAACCGGAAGGTAATCGATACGCCCGATCTCAATATCCCGATCGTGGAATGTCTGAACTATTCCGAAACGTTGTTCGAAAAGTTCGAAAACGCCTACGGATACGATCTCAAGCCATACCTGGGGTACCTCTATAACGACGACGGCAGCGCCAAGGCCAAGCAGGTGCGCATAGATTTCTATGCCCTTACGGGAGAGCTGTTCCGCAGCAATTATCTCGCTCAGATCGAAGAATGGTGCGAGGGAAAAGGGGTCGCAAGCTCGGGACATTTGTTGCTCGAAGAAGAGCTTTATCAAAATCCTTGGTTTGCGGGCAATATGCTTCAGCTTCTCGGCACGATGGGCATTCCGGGAACGGATCTGCTCTATTCCGAGCCGCTCGGCGCGATAAACGCGGCGTGCATTACGTCCAAGTTCGCTGTTTCCGCAGCGGAGTATACGGGCAAGACGGATACTTTCGCGGAGATCTCGGGGGCGTTTGACGGCACGGTGGGGGATATTTATTCCCAAATCAATGCGGTCGGTGCGCAGATCTGTATGGGCGTCAACACTTACGCTTCTTATTATTATCAGGGCGGAGATCATACGTTTGATGAGGACGTTCTGTTTTCGACGGCACTCGGCCGTATGCGTTATATGACGACGGGCGTCACGCACAGCGCAAAGACTGCGGTTTATTATCCGTACGAGGGCGCCTCTGCGGAAACGTTGCCGACGAAGAATCTTTTCGAGCCGGTGGCGAACGCGTTTACCGTCAGCGAAAGTTTCGGCAATCTTTGTAGGACGCTTGTCGGTAAACAGGTGGATTACGATATTGTAGACCATCTCAATCTCGGCAAATGCACGGTAAAGGACGGAGCGTTGGTAGCGCCGAATGGAGAGAGATATACTTCTATCGTGATACCATATACGACGGCAATCTATTCGGACAGCGTTTTAAAGCTGATCGAGGCGGCGAATGCGGGCGTGAACGTCGTTGTGATCGGCGTGGATCAAGTGACCTGCGAAACAGGCAAGAGCAGTGTTGCGGCTCGTTGGGAGGAAGTGCTTGATAAAGCGGAATATGTAACCACTGAAAACGGTGCGGCAAACAACCTTCGTAAAAACGGACATACCTATGTAAAACTTTCCGATGCCTATGCGGAGAACATCTTTACAAGCAAGCGTGAAAATGCCAATTACAGTGTCTTTACCTTTGTAAACGGCTATCAAGAAGATAAAAAATACGACATCGAACTGTATGCGGACGGGAAGAGTGTGAAGTATTATGACTCGGTAACGGGTAATGTTACGGATATTTCGGCAAGTATTAAGAACGGCGTTGTGAAGTTTAATTTCACGCTTCCTGCAAATACGACGGGATTTTTCGTGGTCAAAAAATAAAAAAAGCGTTGCCGTATCGTTTTGGTGGTATGGCAACTTTTTTTAATTTTTTCAAAAATAGAGAAAAGAGAGTGATCATGAAATTTGTTTGGGAGAAGGGAAAAACAACAGAGAAAAACAGGACGCTTGCGTTTTGCTATCGCGTAGTACGTAAAGGGGATTTGCTCCGTCTTTCAGCAGGAGATTTTTACCGTGTGTTCTTAAATGGGGAATTTCTTTCTTACGGGCCTTCCCGTACTGCGGCAGGGTATTCGCGATTAAGAGAGATCTCTTTAAGAAAAGACGGCGTTTTGATCGTTGAGGTGGCTGGGTATAACACGGCTTGCTACAGTAATGATAAATATCCTCCGTTTTTCGGCGCGGAGTTAGTGCGAGAGGGTAGAACGATTGCAACGACAGACGATTTTTCTTGCGTATATTTGAACGATCGCTTACAAAAAACAGAGCGGTACAGCTATCAAAGAAATTATGTGGAAATTTATATGAATGAGGGGGACAGGTATGCGTTAAAGCAAGGGATGGATGGTATTTATCCTTCAGTAGAAACGGAAGAAGTTGCCTATAAAATCACATTGCTTGATTCGGGCGAGGATACTGCTTCTTATGAAAAATTGGCTTTCGTTTACGTGGAAGAGAATGTTTCCGACTTGAGGGAACTGACGCCGCAAAAGCTTTGGTGGACAGATCATATTCGAAACGGGTTGATGGAAGGATATTTGCCGGAGGAATATGAATTCGATTTTGCCGATTTTATCAAAGAGAAGAAAACGATTTGTAAAACGTATATGTTGGATAAAGCGCGTACAGGGTTTATTCAGGCGAAGTTTACGGCAAAAAAAGAAGGGTTTGCGTTGTTGGTATTCGACGAATACAGTTATAGCGAAAATAAGGTTGATATTCGGTTTCAGCGGTCGGCCTGTAATGATTATATCCTTATAAATTTCAAAGCGGGCGAGCGGAAATTTTTAAGTTTTGAGCCGTATGAGTTGAAATATTTACGCGTATATTTATCGGACGGGACGGAGGCTTCTGCACTTTCGTTGATCGCGTTGGAAAATAAGGAGGTAACGGCAAAATTTACGTGTAAAGATGAAAACGTGGCTACCATGTATGAGGCGGCGGTCAATACCTTTCTTCAAAATGCCCTCGATATTTTCATGGATTGTCCCGGAAGAGAACGGGCGGGGTGGCTTTGCGATTCCTATTTTACGGCGCAGGCAGAAGCGTTGCTTTGTGGGAAATCGGATATCGAGAAACGTTTCTTAGAGAATTTCCTTGTAGGAGATTGGGAAGAGATACCAAAAAAAATGCTGCCCATGTGTTTTCCATCTGAATTGTATGAAAAGGTTTTTATTCCCAACTGGGTCATGTGGTTCTTGATAGAACTGGAACAATTTTCCCGTCGTGAGCCGGAAAGTGAACTTGTACCTCTTCTTAAGGAAAAAGCGTACGGGATTTTGGAATATTTCAAGGGATTTGAAAATGAATACGGGCTTTTGGAAGATTTGGAAGGTTGGATATTCGTGGAATGGAGCATAGCTAACGCGCAATCCCATGTGTGCGGCGTCAACGTTCCCAGTAATATGATTTATGCGAAGGCGATTGAAAGCGTGGCAAGATTATACGGCGAAAGTTCACTCATTAAAAAGGCGACGAAGATCAAAGAAATTTTGTCAAGTCTGGCTTTCGACGGGAAAATTTTTCGCGATAATCTTATCAGAAAAAACGGCAAACTTATATTGACGGATAATTATTCGGAAACTTGTCAGTATTATGCAATCTTTTGCGGGATGTCGCAAGGTGAAGATTACGAAAAATTCCTTTTGGGAAAATACGGCGCGATGGGCGCATCAGGGTTGCCTGAAGCTAGTAATATGCTGACAGGGCATTGTCTGCGTCTTTGGTGGTTATTAAGCAGAGGATATAAAAGAGAGTGTATCATTGAAGCGAAACGAATGTTTTTAAATATGGCGAAGCATACGGGAACACTTTGGGAAAACGATAGTCCTAACGCGAGTTGTAATCATGGTTTTACTTCTATTTTAACCGTGTTTTTGGCAGATGCTTTGTTTGGTTATAAGGGCTATGATGCGGCGAAAAAAACATTGATATTTGATGAAAATTTCTGTAAGGAAATCGGAGGAAGACTGTTTCTTACCATAGGTGGAAAACCTCTTGAGATCAACGTTGAAAATGGTAAGAGAAAGATCACTAACGGGACAGATTTCAAAATAGTAAAAGGAAAAAAGAAATGAAGAATATTTATATTTTAGGAAGCTTGAACACGGACTTGGTCATCTCGTCTGGAATTCCCGCCAAGGGGGAAACTATACGGGGAAAAGACTTTTTTATGAATTGCGGTGGAAAGGGGGCGAATCAGGTTGCGGCTGCGGCAAAGCTTGGAGGCAAAGTATATATGTCGGGATGTGTAGGTCTGGATCCCTTTGGTAAAAACATGAAAAAAAATCTTGCTGATTCTGGGGCAGATGTTTCATGTGTGCGAGAAATAAAAGGTGTTTCGTCGGGTATAGCAATGATTATTCTTACTGACGGGGATAACCGTATTATCTTGGACGGTGGCGCAAATATGTGTTTGGAAACTTTAGATGTGGATAAATTATTCGAAGAGGCAAAAGCGGGAGATATTTTCCTCACACAATTGGAAAACAATATTGAAGTAACGGGTTACGCCTTAAAAAAGGCGAAAGAAAAGGGATTGTTTACCGTCTTGAATCC
>JBGVRF010000096.1:0-5953 GCA_045128175.1 Candidatus Scatosoma sp. | reverse complement strand
GCTTACCGTTGAGGTAGGGATCGGTGAAAATTGGTATCAAACAAAATAAACTTTAAATGTAATGAAACAGTATTCGTGAAACAATTTTGTATGGGAGATTGTATGGTTAAGAAAAAGATTGCAATAACAGGTGGCATCGGTAGCGGAAAATCCACTGTTTTACAGCTTCTTAAAGAGATGGGCTACCCGGTTTTTTCTTGCGATGAATTGTATCGCGAAGTTATCCGTTCGCAATTGTATATACAAAAAATTGCAGACATTTTTCCTGCGGTAATAGAGAATGGAGAAATCAACAGAAAAAGGCTTGCCGCCGAAGTATTTTCCGACAAAAAAAAGCGCGAAAAGTTAAATGCAACGGCACATCCATTGATCATGCGGCAGTTGATGAAGAAAATGGATGTCATAGAAAATAAATTTGTTTTTGCAGAAGTCCCATTGCTTTTTGAAGGGAACTATGAGTGTTTATTTGATGCTGTGATTGTCGTTCAACGGAAGATAGAAGATCGTATTCGTTTTGTTTGTCTGCGTGACGGATTAACGGAACAGCAAGCAAAAGAACGCATTGCCGCACAATTTGATTATCATGCAGTAGAATCTCATCCGAAATTTAAACAGTGTAATGCGTACATTCTTTTAAACGAGACGGAAAAAGAAGCTTTAACAATACCATTAAAAAAAATCATAAGCAATATTGGGGAAAGTAAATGACGTGAAACTATTATCGTGAAACAAAAAAAATATGCATCATAAACGGGCGGTCAATGGTCGCCCGTTTTATATTATGTCAAACACAATAATTATGCTTGACATAATATAATAGTATGTTTAAAATACTTTTATAGAAATCTCCTTTTTATGATACTTTGTGTGATATATTTTATTGCTTTGTTTAACGTAATAATTATTTTTTGCATAGACATTTTAAATAAAATTTAATACTTTTTTTTGAACAAATGGCAAAAATTTAAAAAAAATAAAAAAAAATTTAAAAATAGTCTTGAAAATATTTAAAAAGTGTAGTACAATAATACATAATAAAGATAAAGCGTTATCATATAAGGCTTGATAGAGCATTTATTTTTGTTGTTAGGGGAGAGATGATAATGGATGAATTAAAAACAGATTTTCCTTTACATTTATTTCATCACGGTGAAAATTTTAAAACGTATCAATTACTGGGAGCTCATTCCATCATTGTGAACAGACGTAAAGGATATATTTTTCGCGTTTGGGCGCCTCGCGCCGCATCGGTGTCCGTGGTCGGGGATTTCAATAATTGGGATCCTAGTGCTCATCCTATGAACAGAATGATTGATAATCAAACGTTTGAACTATTCATCCCCGGGGTACAACAATTCGACTGTTACAAATACTGCATAAAAACCGCAGATGGTAAGAACATTTTCAAAGCAGATCCTTATGCATTCCATTCGGAGACACCAGGCGCGGAATCGTCCAACGCCTCCAAACTTTACGATCTTTTCGGTTATAAATGGTCGGATAAAGCATATTGGGACAAGCGCGGACATATAAATATTTACGCTTCGCCTGTCAATATTTATGAAGTAAATCTTTTATCATGGAAACATCATGAAGACGATACCCCGTACACATATCGCGAGCTTGCCACAGAGCTTGTCGATTACGTAGTGGAAATGGGGTATACCCACGTAGAATTTATGCCCGTAACAGAGCATCCCTTCGACGGATCGTGGGGATATCAGGTGACGGGTTACTTTTCCGTTACGTCGCGCTTGGGGACTCCGCACGATTTTATGTATCTTATCGACCGTTTCCATAAAGCGGGAATTGGCGTTATTCTCGATTGGGTCCCCGCGCATTTTCCGAAAGACGAGTTTGGTCTGTATGAATTTGACGGCGAAGCATTGTATGAAGCGTCGCAATGGGACAGAAAGGAAATGAAAGGCTGGGGAACAAGAAAATTCGATTATGGCAGAAACGAAGTCGTTTCTTTTCTCATTTCCAGCGCGATCTTTCTGCTGGAAACCTATCATCTTGACGGATTGCGCGTAGATGCTGTCGCTTCTATGCTTTATCTTGATTACGAAAAAAAGCCCGGGGAATGGGTTCCCAATATCTATGGCGAAAATAAAAATCTGGAGGCGATCGCGTTTTTGCGGCGTTTGAACGAGGCTGTTTTTGAATATTTCCCGAATACGCTTATGATCGCTGAGGAGTCTACTGCATTTCCGATGGTTACCCACCCGACAAACGTCGGTGGACTCGGATTTAATTTCAAATGGAATATGGGCTGGATGAACGACATTCTGGTATATTTGAAAACGGATCCCGTATTCCGACAGCATAACCACAGCAAATTGACCTTCTCGATGATGTACGCATTTTCTGAAAATTACGTACTGCCTATTTCTCACGACGAAGTAGTGCACGGGAAAATGTCTCTGATCGGTAAAATGCCCGGCTCGCATGAAGAGAAATTTGCCGGGGTAAAAGCCTTTATGGGTTATATGATGTCCCATCCCGGTAAGAAGCTCAATTTTATGGGAAGCGAATTCGGACAGTTTAAGGAATGGAACTATAGAGAAGGTATCGAGTTTTTCCTGAAAGAGTATCCTCTTCACGAAAAGCTTTCCGTTGCTATAAAAGAACTCAATTATCTTTACAAAACCACGCCCGCGCTGTATGAGATCGAAGATTCGTGGGAAGGCTTCGAATGGCTCGCAGCAGACGATAACGATCGTAATTTTATTGCATATCAACGTAAAGACAGACAAGGAAACGTCGTTGTCGTTATGATCAATTTTTCGGGAGTCGATTATAAAGACTACCGTTTAGGGCTTGCAAAAGGAAAATATCAAGTGATTTACAATTCTGACGCGATACGTTACGGCGGAAGTGGCGCGGTTCGTAAATATATTTTTAATACGGCAAAAACGTTTAGTCATGGCAAGGAGTATTCGATCAAATTCGATCTTCCGAGGTTGACTTGCGTTTATTTAAAAAAAATTAACTGATTTAAGGGGGGCTTTCTCTATGCAAAGAAAAAAAGAATGCGTAGCAATGCTTTTGGCGGGCGGACAGGGTAGCAGACTCTATGCCTTGACCACAAACATCGCAAAACCTGCCGTTGCGTTCGGCGCGAAATATCGTATTATCGATTTCCCGCTGTCCAACTGTATCAACTCCGGTATCGATACCGTCGGCGTACTAACGCAGTATCAACCGCTGGTGCTCAACGATTACATCGGCAACGGTCAGCCATGGGATCTTGACAGAACGTACGGCGGCGTACATATTTTGTCGCCTTATCAAGCAAAAGCGCGTTCCTCCTGGTTCGAGGGTACGGCAAATGCGATCTATCAGAATATGCATTTTATGAAAATGTATAACCCGAAATACATTCTTATTTTGTCGGGAGATCACATTTATAAAATGGATTATGCGGAAATGCTGAAGGCACATAAAGAAACGGGCGCGGATTGTACGATCGCTGCCATCAACGTTCCTTTGAAGGAAGCGTCAAGATTCGGCATCCTAAATACCAATCCGGACGGGTCGATCTATCAGTTTGAAGAAAAACCGAAGGTTCCAAAGAGTACGCTTGCTTCTATGGGTATCTATATCTTTACCGCAGAAAAACTTTTTAAATATCTCGAGGCGGATGAGGCAAATCCCAATTCCTCTAAAGACTTCGGTAAAGACGTGCTCCCCGCAATGCTGAATGCGGGTGAAAAGATGTATTCTTACCGTTTCGAAGGGTATTGGAAGGACGTAGGGACTATTGCGTCTCTTTGGGAAGCGAATATGGACCTGTTAGGGGAAAATCCCGAATTCGACGTTGGGGATAAGACTTGGAAGATTCACTCGAGAAATCCGCTTGCGCCTCCTGAACATATCGGCAAAAACGGGATAGTGAAAAACGCAATGGTAGCCTTGGGGTGCGAGATCTACGGCACGGTTGAAAATTCCGTACTCGGCAGTAACGTAATCGTTGAAGAGGGCGCGGTCGTAAAAGACGCCGTTGTGCTTGCAAACAGCGTGATAAAAGCGGGAGCGAACGTTTCCTACTCCATCATCGATGAAAACGTAACCGTTGGCAAAAACGCGAAGATAGGCGTAGCGAAAGATCCGAAAGCGGAGATCGTTGTTTTGGGCAGAGGCCTTTCCGTTGCAGACGGCGTGACCGTCAGTGAAGGACAAAAGCACGAAAAAGATATTTTAGCATAAAGGGGGAGTGAATTATGGCTACATCTGCAATCGGCATCATTTTTTCTAATTTACATGAAGAAAACGTACCTGAGCTCGTTCGTAGGAGAACGATGGCTTCTATTCCTTACGGCGGAAGATACCGCGTAATCGACTTCATGCTTTCCAATATGGTGAATTCCGGGATCACAACGGTTGGTCTTATGACGAGCAACAATTATCGTTCTTTGATCGATCATATCGGAAGCGGAAAGGATTGGGATCTCGCGAGAAAAGACGGTGGTCTTATTTTGCTTCCGCCTTTCTCCGAAAAAAACGATAAATTATATACGACCCGCCTTGAAGCGCTCGGTTCTTTAAGAGGCTTTCTCAATCGTCGTCACGAAGAATACGTTGTTTTGATGGATTGCGACGGGATTGCAAAGTTCGACATTTCCGATATCATCGCGTACCACGAAGATAAAAAGGCGGATATAACGTTGGTGACACATTACGGAAAGGTAGGGAAACGTTCGGATTTCATGTTGGTCAACGCCGATAAGACGGGTTGCGTTCGGGATATTCAGCTTTCACCGCACGTATCCGCAGGAAAGAAAGCGGATATTTATGTAAACGTCATGGTTATCAAACGCCAGTTCCTTTTGAATCTTGTGGAAGAATCCGTAACTCATGGTTTTAACCATTTCGAAAGTGATATTCTTGTAAAACAGCTTGACAGCCTTAATATTTATCGTTATGATTTTAAAGGCTATTATGCAGGTATCGATTCTATGGCGGCTTATTATAAACACAATATGGAACTGTTGGAAGAAGATGTACGCAACGAACTGTTCGGTGGCCGTGATATTTACACGAAGGTCAAAGACAGTGCACCTACCAAATACGGCGCGGAGGCCGTTGTTAAAAATTCCTTGATTTCCGACGGTTGCGAGATCGAAGGTATCGTCGAAAATTCTATTTTGTTCCGAGGCGTAAAAGTCGGGAAAGGGGCGGTAGTCCGCAACTCTATCATCATGCAAGATAACGTTATCGGCGCAAATACGTCGCTTGATTGCGTAATTACCGATAAAAACGTGGTTATCAGTAACCGTAAGACTTTGAGCGGTTGTAGCGAACTTCCGTACTTTATCCAGAAAGGAACCATGCTTTAATAAAGCCGTACTGCATACGACCTATGTTTGACATAGGTCGTATGTGTGATAGAGTACTAAAAAATATAATCAATAATAAAGAGGAGAAAAATTATGGCAGAGCGCAAAACGGCAGGAGTAAAAAGAGTTTCCGTAAAAAAAATCCAAACATTCGAAAGAAAGGAAGACTGTGGTTCGGAAGAATCGAAAAATGACGATCCTACTTTCGCGGTAAAAAGAAAGATCTTATTTGTGGCTTCCGAAGCAAGACCCTTTATCGCAACGGGCGGCTTAGCCGATGTGATCGGTTCGTTGCCACAGGCATTGGCGAAAGATCCCGAATATGATATCCGCGTGGTATTGCCCTTGTATTCCGATATCAAACCCGAGCATCGTCGAAAAATGTCTTTCCTTGGCAACATCTACGTTCCGCTGGCATGGCGCAATCAATATTGCGGTATTTTTCGTTATGTGGAAAACGGTGTAACTTTTTATTTTATCGATAACGAATATTATTTTAAGCGCCCGGGATGCTACGGTTATTATGACGACGGCGAGCGTTTTGCATTTTTCTCCCGTAGCGTTATGGAGATCTTACCGTTTATCGGCTATTATCCCGATGTGTTGCACTGCCA